>DIKB01000074.1 GCA_002421445.1 Dehalococcoidia bacterium UBA5629
GCTCATTCTTGGATTAGAAAAGACTTAAGCAGGGGTTTTCAGAGGATATAACACATGGATAAAGCATCAGCGGCAAGCATCATCAGCAATACTCTCGAAAAGCCGTTTGATAAAGCGCAATTTGTCCTCTTTGTGAAGAATCTGCTCAACAGAATAGATGAATCGAAAGCATTTCACGCTCACAGTTATGTTCGCGAAAGCTTCACGGAGTATGTAAAAACCTACGAGCGGATCGGAACCTATACCGACCTTGACGGTGAAAAATTAGATATTCTCATCGTCTATCTGCAAAAAGAAACGTCTCTGGAGCGTGCCCGTACCGCCCAGAGGAACTTCGTCGCCCGCTATCTCAAAGATCGGGACAACAAAGAAGCCGGGCTGGTTGCCTTCGTTTCTCCCGATCCAAATGATTGGCGTTTCTCGCTGGTGAAGATGAGCTACCGTCTGGATGAAGGTACCGATGGCAAAACCAGGGTGAAAACAGAGCTTTCACCCGCCCGCCGCTGGTCGTTCCTCGTCGGCAGCAACGAGAGCAGCCACACCGCACAAACTCAGTTGCTCCCCATTCTCATGGATGATCGGCGCGCTCCATCACTCGCCCAACTGGAGAGCGCTTTCACTATCGAAACCGTCACCAGAGAGTTCTTCAATAAATATCGTGACCTGTTCCTCGCGGTGAAAGACGCGCTCGATGATCTGCTGTCAAAACATATAACCATCGCACAGGAGTTCCAATCGAAAAACGTGGATACCGCCAATTTTGCCAGGAAGCTGCTCGGACAGATCGTCTTCCTCTACTTCCTCCAGAAGAAAGGCTGGTTCGGCGTTGCCAGAGATGAACAATGGGGCGCCGGACCGAAGGACTTCCTGCGGCGGCTGTTCGATAAAAAGATCGTGCAGTATGATGATTTCTTCAACGATGTGCTGGAGCCGCTGTTCTACGATGCGCTGGCAACTGAGCGAACCGGTGATTTCTACCACCAATTCAACTGCAAGATACCATTCCTCAACGGCGGCCTGTTTGATCCTCTCAATGGCTACAGATGGGATATCGTAGATATACCGCTGCCCGATGAGCTTTTTTCCAACAGTGAGAAAACAAAGGAGGGCGATACCGGTACAGGTATTCTGGATGTGTTCGACCGCTATAATTTCACCGTCAAAGAGGATGAGCCGCTGGAAAAAGAGGTGGCAATCGATCCTGAAATGCTGGGCAAGGTGTTCGAGAACCTGCTTGAAGTGAAAGACCGCAAATCGAAAGGGACATATTATACGCCGCGCGAGATCGTCCATTACATGTGTCAGGAGAGCCTGATCAATTATCTGGACACGGAGCTTAATACCGGTATCGTGCCGCTGGCGCGGACCAGCCCGACCCAGGGGAAATTGCTCGGCACGCCCGACCCGGAACAGATGCCGCTGACTACGACCGGCTACAGAGCCGCCGTCCCGCGGAAGGATATCGAAGATTTCATCCGCCATGGTGAGGCTACAGTCGAACATGATGCCATTACCGCCAAAAAAGCACAGGATATCCAGCAGGGTATAATCAAAAGCAGCAAGTACAACAAACCGCAGCTCCGGTCTTCTATTGCCAGTCACGCCCCGCTCATTGATGAGAAGCTGGCATCCATCCGCGTCTGCGATCCTGCCATCGGCTCCGGTGCGTTCCCCGTAGGTATGATGACGGAGATCGTCCGCGCGAGAACCGCGCTGAACACATATGTGTCCGAGAAAACCGGCAGAACACTATACGATTTCAAACGTCATGCCATTCAGAACTGCCTTTACGGCGTGGATATCGANNGAGATCGCCAAGCTCCGCCTCTGGCTGTCACTGGTGGTTGATGAGGAGGATATCAGACAGATTAAACCGCTGCCCAACCTCGATTACAAGATCGTCTGCGGCAATTCATTATTAGGTGTTAAACGGAATATGTTCAATAACGAGCTATTCCAGAAACTGGAAGCGCTGAAGCCGCTCTATTTCAATGAGACGAGCGCCAGGAAGAAAACGGAGTACCGGCAGCAGATTAACGTGATCATCAGCAAACTCACGGATGATAACAGGACGTTTGATTTCGAAGTCTACTTNNACTTCTCCGAGGTCTTTCATGAAAAAGGTGGCTTTGATGTGGCGATAGCCAACCCGCCGTATGTAAGACAGGAACAACTGAAAGCATTGAAACCGGCATTGCAGGAACGTTACGATTGCTACTCGGGTGTCGCCGATCTCTATGTCTATTTCTATGAATGTGCTTTCCAGATACTCAGGGATAACGGCATTCTAACATTCATCTCTTCGAATAAATACTTCCGATCCGGCTACGGCAAAAAGCTGCGGCAATTTCTCAGCAGCAAAGCTACTGTGCATCAGGTTATCGATTTCGGTGATGCACCGGTTTTTGAGGCTATTTCCTACCCCAGCATCATCATCGCAAGTAAAGCCAAGTCGGAGAGCACGCAAACAGAGGTCTTCACCTGGAAACAGGGACCGCAGATCGAGGAATTCGCCTCTGTGGTAGCATCAGGCAGGTATCCTATCGCCCAATCTGAGCTAACCGCTGATGGCTGGCATCTGGAATCGCCCGCTGAACTGCGTTTGCTGGAAAAATTACGTAAGTCAGGTAAACCTTTAGGAGAGTACGTGAATGGTCGATTCTATCGCGGCATTCTAACAGGTTTCAACGAAGCTTTTGTCATAAATCGTGCAACGCGGGACCAGCTTATTGCCGAGCATCCTTCGTCTGCTGAAATATTGAAACCATTTTTACGAGGCAGGGATGTGAAACGGTGGAAAGCTGACTTTGCTGAACAGTACCTCATAAAAATCGAATCTTCGGAGAATAAACAACATCCATGGTCGGGGAAACCTGAAAAAGAAGCAGAAAAGACTTTTACCGAAATATACCCCGCAATTTATGCCCATCTTGGAGAGTTTCGGGAGAATCTAATTAAGCGAGAAGATCAGGGCAATTATTTCTGGGAATTAAGATCATGTAAATATTGGAAGGAATTCGAGCAGCCGAAGATTGTGTGGGGCAACTTGGCCGTGGAACCAAAATTCGCTTTTGCAGAAAAAGGCTTCTATATAAATGCTCCTGCAAATATCATCGTATCAGACAGCAAATACCTTTTGGGTATCTTGAATTCTCGTATAACACATTATCTGGTTTCTCAGAATGCCGCAGAAAGACAGGGAGGATTTCTTGAGTACAAACCCATGTACATTTCACCTCTGGCAATTCCAGAGCAACCTGACAAAGAAGAGATTTCTACTCTCGTTGATCACATTCTCTCACTCACCGATGATGAGAATTACCTCACCAACACTGCCAAACAAACGAAAGTCAAAGAGTACGAACGGGAGATAGACCAGCTTGTCTACCGTCTCTACAGGCTCACGCCGGAAGAGATCGCCATCATTGAAGGATCAGGCAAATAACGCAATTATTAGGTAGTGCACAGCTAATCACGTCTGGACGATTGATGAAACTCATATCGTAATCTTCAAGTGTGTCTTTTAGCAACATGGGCAACTTCGTGATCTTTGTCCCACCAAAGAATCGAGAAAATATTCTCAAACTTCATGCACCACAAACGACAAGCTCCATCTATACGAAAAGAATATAGCTCTTCAAGATCATCGAGCTTCAATGTTAGCAAGCGGTCTTTATGTTTTCTTTCTAAGTCCGGAACTGTTTTCGGGTGCATGCTCCCATCATCTCTAAAGTGGGCAACATTCATCTTCTCAAATGCACGTAATCTGTTCCATAATTGCTGATGCTCTATAAAAGATAGATTACCGCAACTCATTTCACCTGAGATATCTGCGTTACTGAATCGCCAGGCCATGTGGCTATTTTCAACAGTTGGATTACCTAGATAACAAGGAGTTTTTTTAGGTGACGGCAGAAATGAGAAATAAGGTATTTTGTTACTTGGTTTCTTCCTCACCAAGACCCTCGTAATACTCAATCATATCTGCCAAAAATATCTCTGCGTTGCCCCGCTCACCTAATCCTAAACCATCTCGTTCTCTAGC
Organism: Dehalococcoidia bacterium UBA5629; assembly: GCA_002421445.1. Classification (GTDB taxonomy): domain Bacteria; phylum Chloroflexota; class Dehalococcoidia; order GIF9; family UBA5629; genus UBA5629. The sequence continues at coordinate 4,046 of DIKB01000074.1, forward strand.
TTGCTGCCACGGTTTTTCACGATGAGTAAGAGCACTAAGCCATGCAGAAGATTTTTCTCCGTAGAGACCAAGAACAGCTTCTACTGTCTCCTTTTGTGTTTTTGACAACTTAGAAATATCTCCACCATCAACATGTGATATCTGATACTGACCTCGATGTATTTTGTATAATTCTGGAACGACTGGGCCATTTGCCCATGCTTCAATACGCTGCTCAAATATTGGCTTATCATCCCAGACGAGAGACCATGCTTGGCAATAATAACACAGTTTTTGAAGCTTCCACGTGGTCATAGAACCAAGTTTTGTCAAAATGTATTGGGCTATATCGAAAACATTAGTACGTATTTTCATCAGCCCTCCTAACGAATCATATTTATTTACGGGATTATATACTTGACAAACCCACAATTACATGATACACTTATAGTATAAACAAATTCAAGGAAGTATATTATGAACGACAACGAAAATGACTCTCGACAATTTAGCTGCTCATTTTAGTGATGAAGATGCAGCTCGTGCTTTACTTGAAAAGCTACGCTGGTCTAATGGTGTCGCATGCCCTCATTGTGGCTCATTAGAAGCTTATCGTCTACAAGCTAAAGAATCATCTAAAACTCCAGTACGAAAAGGTGTATGGAAGTGCAAAGCCTGTAGAAAGCAATTCACAGTAACAGTAGGCACTATCTTTGAAGATAGCCATATCCCTATTCACAAATGGTTGCTTGCTATTAATCTGTTGTGCTCCAGTAAAAAGGGTATGAGTGCTCATCAATTACATAGAATGTTAAAGGTGAGTTATAAATCAGCATGGTTTATGGCTCATCGTATCCGCTACGCTATGAGTCAATCACCATTAGCTGAGAAGTTACAAGGCACAATAGAAGCCGATGAAACATATATCGGTGGCAAATCACATGGTAAGCGTGGTCGTGGTGCTACGAATAAAACCCCAGTGTTTGCATTAGTACAACGTGGTGGCAAAGTACGTTCCTTTAAGACAGAGAGAGTAACAGGAAAGAATCTTAAGGGAATGATAAGAGATCACGTCAACACCGACTCTACCATTATGACAGATGAATTCTTAGCCTATAAAGGACTTGGAAAGGAATTCGCTAGTCATCAAACGGTCAATCATGGTAGTGGTGAGTATGTTAATGGTAATGCTCACACGAACACGGTTGAAGGTTATTTTAGCATCCTAAAGAGAGGTTTAACTGGTATATA
>DIKB01000093.1 GCA_002421445.1 Dehalococcoidia bacterium UBA5629
TATCGAACGTTGAACTCCCGCTGGTTTATAGCGGTGTCCGCAATAAACGGCAACATGCAGCTGAAGCACTGGAAGCAGTCGGAATCAGCAATCGTGCACGCCACCGCCCCAGTGAAATGTCCGGAGGGGAGCAGCAGCGCGTGGCACTTGCCCGTGCACTGGTCAATAAACCATCAATAATTCTGGCCGATGAACCGACCGGCAATCTCGATACACAGACGAGCTATGTGATCATGGATCTATTGAAACATCTGAACAATCGCGGCATTACGATTATCATCGTAACGCACGAAGATGATATCGCAGCATACACGCAGCGCACCATCTATCTGAGGGACGGCAAAATTGTTCGTGAGTTGAAACGATGAGTCTGATCGAAAGTATTATTGCCTCATGGCAATCGCTATATTCTAATAAGATGCGGTCGGCTTTGACGATTCTCGGCATCGTCATCGGTGTCAGCGCGGTTGTTTTCCTCGTCTCCTTCGGCCGCGGACATCAGGCCAATATCACGGCTATTTTTGAAAGCATGGGAGCCAACGCCATCTATATCACCAGCATTAAGTCAGGTGACAAGATAACCGGGATAACCAGATCACTGACGATGGATGATGTCGAAGCGATATCCGATCAACGCCGCGCCCCATCGGTGCAGGCAGTAGCTGCAATGATCGAGCAGATGGGGAAGGCGGTCTACGGGAACGAAAACTCGACCGCAGATATCATGGGAGTAACTCCGGAAATTCAGAGCGTTATGTACTACCCCGTGAAAGAGGGCGATTTCATTTCACATCGCGATGTGAACAGGGCAACAGACGTTGCCGTTCTGGGAAATAAAGTAGCGACCGATTTGTTCAAAGATAAAAACCCGGTAGGAGAGTCCATCCGAATAGATGGAAAGAAGTTCGAGGTCATCGGGGTGCTCGAGGCTAAAGGAGCATTTATGGCGGGCATGGATAGCTTCATTATGATTCCGCTGACCACAATGCAGAGCCGCCTGTCCGGCGATACCAGCACGCGCGGCCGCCCTGTCCAATCGATTGCGGTAAAGACGGCCAGCGCCGACGATATACCACTGGCGACAGCAGAGGTAAAGAAGATTCTCCGTGAGCGTCACCACATCAAAGAAGGGGAAAATGACGATTTCAGAGTGATCGATATGCAGGAGATCATGAAGCGGATGAATGAAGTACTCGGTATATTCCAAATATTTCTCGGAAGCGTCGGCGCCATATCTCTTATTGTCGGTGGAATAGGTATCATGAATATCATGCTGGTATCGGTAACTGAACGTACCAGAGAGATTGGAATAAGAAAAGCTATCGGCGCAAAACGCCGTGATATATTGCGACAGTTCTTAGTAGAGGCAGCCATGCTCAGCTTTTCAGGCGGAATTATCGGCCTGCTATTTGCTTTCATGGCTTCGCTCCTGGTTGCCGGAATTGATCTTGGCGGGTATAAAATTCAGGCGCCTATTTCATTTGATATAGTAGCGATTGTACTTACTATTGCTGTGGGAATCGGATTGGCTTCAGGAAGCTATCCTGCCTTCCGTGCCGCCAGACTTGATCCGATCGAATCACTGCGACACGAGTAGCATCAGGCCTTACGAATCAGCGATAGGAATTCCGAACGCGTTACGGAATAGCTGCGGAACGTACCTCTCATTGCCGACGTGACCACCGTACTACCCGGCTTTTTGATGCCCCTCATGGTCATACAGAGATGTTCTGCTTCAATAACCACGCCGACACCTTCAGGTTGGAGCACTTTTGTAATGCTCTCGGCAATCTGTGTGGTCATCCGTTCCTGCAACTGCAATCGACGGGCAAAGACATCGACGACTCTGGCGAGTTTGCTGATGCCGACTACACGCCCATCCTTATTCGGAATATAGCCGATGTGCACTATGCCGAAGAACGGCAGCAGGTGATGTTCGCACATTGAGTAAAACGGGATATCCTTGAGGATGACCATCTCGCGATGGCCAACCTCGAAATCTACGGCAAGCTCGGCGCTCGCATCCGTCTCTATGCCGGAGAAAAGCTCGATATACATCTCAGCAAGCCGCCGCGGAGTTTCACGGAGACCTTCACGTTCAGGATTCTCACCGATAGCGAGAATAAGGGAATGAATGGCTTCCTCTATTTTTTTCGTGTTTATCATTGGGCAAATCCTTCCGCGCCGGATATTAGCATCATCGCCAGCCCAGCTCTTTTTCGATGGCGGCTAATTCGGCGGGAACCTCAGAGAATGGCGCAACGTCTTTTACCGGTACGCCGGGGTCCTTAAGTCCGTTTCCTGTTATCACGCAAACTATCTTTTTTCCGGCAAAGCTCATGCCGTCATTCTTTTTCTTTATCAGGCCGGCCAGAGATGCCGCAGAAGCTGGTTCTCCGAAAACTCCTTCTTTGCTGGCCAGCAGCTTGTACGCTGCAAGGATTTCATCATCGGTCACAGCCTCAATGACTCCGCCGGATTGATCTCTGGCATCGGTCGCGAATTTCCAACTTGCAGGGTTGCCGATGCGTATCGCCGTCGCAAACGTCTTAGGACGCTTGACGATTCGGTTCTTCACAATCGGTGAGGCGCCTTCGGCCTGAAATCCCATCATCTTCGGCTTTTTTGTGGACTTTTTCAGATCGTAGTACTCGCAAAATCCTTTCCAGTAGGCCGTGATATTGCCCGCATTTCCAACGGGAATGAAGAGATAATCGGGAGCATCGCCGATCTCATCAATGATCTCGAATGCCGCCGTCTTCTGACCTTCAATGCGATAAGGATTTATCGAGTTGACCATGGTGATGGGATGCTTCTGGATAAGCTTGCGTACCATATCCAGTGCCTGATCGAAATTTCCGCTGATGGTAATGATCCTGGCTCCATATGCAATCGCCTGAGCAAATTTGCCGAGAGCGATCTTACCTTTCGGCACGATAACGACGACGCCGAGACCAAAACGTGCGCCATATGCAGCTGCAGATGCGCTGGTGTTGCCGGTTGATGCGCAGATCACCGTCTTGCTGCCATTCTCAACCGCCTTGGCAATCGCCATTACCATGCCCCTGTCTTTGAATGAACCGGTAGGATTGCATCCTTCAAATTTGAAGTAAAGTTCCTTGCATCCAAGTTCCTGATACAGATTCACTGATTTTATGAGGGGCGTATCACCTTCGCCAAGGGTGATCAGCGGAGTTTTTTTGGTAATAGGAAGGTAATCGCGATACGTAAGAATAACACCACGTGCCATAATCTTTATCCTTTTTTAATCTTCAACTCTGACGAAGTTGCTTATTTCCTTGACGACCGCTAGATGTCTGGTTGCTTCAAGGGCCTGCTGAATAGCCTGTTCCTTTGCCGGATGAGTCATGATCACTATCTCCGCGCTTTTGGCAGCAGGATCGCTTTCCTTTTGGATGACTGAGGAAATGCTGATAGCATTATCTCCGAGCACCTGCGATATCTGCGCCAGCACACCGGCTCGATCAACCACACTCATCCGCATATAG
>DIKB01000117.1:0-4932 GCA_002421445.1 Dehalococcoidia bacterium UBA5629
CAACTAGCTAATCAGACGCAAGCCCATCTCCAAGCGCTCGAAAGCTTTACAAATACTGCACATGCGGTATTAGCTTGCCTTTCGGCAAGTTATCCCCCACTTAGAGGTAGGTAACTTACGCGTTACTCAGCCGTCCGCCACTCCCCAAAAATCCTTGCGAATAATTGAAGCGTACGACTTGCATGCATCAGGCACGCCGCTAACGTTCATTCTGAGCCAGGATCGAACTCTCTAAAAAATTGACTTCCTTCCACTATCCAATTGTTAAGGTACACTGAAAAGCACAGACTGACATGTTACCACGACCCCAAAACCTTGTCAACCCCCACTCCCGCCAGCCCATTCCAAGCCGCTGCATTATCACAGCGCCTTGTTATTATATACAATGTCAGAACAAGAAGCAAAGTATTCATGTGAGACACTCAAATTTTCCGTCATCCCTCGTACCATGCTATAATTGCAGCCGACTTGGAGAGGTGACCGAGTGGTTGATGGTGCCGCTCTCGAAAAGCGGTGGGCGCTGAGCCTCGTGGGTTCGAATCCCACCCTCTCCGTAGAAGTTACATTACTATACTTAGAGTATGGAGAGGTGCTGGAGTGGCCGATCAGGCACGCCTGGAAAGCGTGTGTAGCCGCAAGGCTACCATGGGTTCGAATCCCATCCTCTCCGCCATACATTTCCCCCGATCTATATCCACACAAAAAAGCATTAGAATCTGTTTTCTCTCTTCCCGACATACATAAACCATATGTATATCCTGATAACCCTCACACCTCACCGGGCAAACAGGAACTCTGCTAACTGCAGTGCAATCCGCATAATTCCAAGGCGTATTTATTTATACTACTACCTGTCAAATCAAAGGCAATAATTTTTAGACTGAATCGCTATCATCTCAAATCGCTATCATCTCATTGTTCATAGCGAAAACCCTGTGTTACAATAGCCTCAACTTATGCCAGCTACAAATGAACTGAAATATCTTGTGGGCTTCTCCAAAATTCCGGGCATCGGCAGAGTACGGCTGTCTCAGATTCAGCATTACTTCCCCAGTCTGGAACAGGCCTGGAAAGCATCGACAGGAGAATTAAGACAGGCCGGACTCGATTCCAGAACCATCACATCCATTATCACAATGCGAGCTAAAATCAATCCTGATGAAGAACTGGAAAGGCTGGAAAAATTCAATGTCCATGCTTTATCATATAGCTCGCCAGAGTACCCGGAACGGCTCAAGGAAATTGATGATTATCCTCCGGTGCTATACGTACGTGGACAGCTTCCGCTGGATGATGCATATTGTCTGGCCGTTGTAGGAACACGTCACTCCACCATGTATGGACGGCAGGTAACCGAAGATATTGTTACCGATCTGGCACGCAACGGCATCACCATCATCAGTGGNNCTGGCAAAAGGCATTGATACGATAGCACACAAATCAGCGCTGAACGCCGGAGGAAGAACAATCGCCGTTTTTGCCTGTGGGCTTGACCTCGTTTATCCATCTGAAAACGCCCGCCTTGCCCATGATATTATGGAACACGGAGCTATCATCAGCGAATATCCTCTGGGAACGAGACCAAAGCCGGACCATTTCCCCAGACGCAATCGCATCATGAGCGGAATGAGCCTCGGAATCATCGTCATAGAGGCTGGTGAACATAGTGGCGCTTTGATCACCGCCAATCAGGCGGTTGAACAAAATAGAGAGGTATTCGCCGTACCCGGCAGCGTTCTCTCCACCGCAAGCAAGGGCCCGAACCGACTTATCCAGGAAGGAGCAAAGCTGGTCCGTAATGCCACCGATATTCTGGAAGAATTAAACCTGACCATAGTAACGCATCAACTGGAAATGCCTGCATGTAATCCTGCGAATGAAATCGAATCAACCCTGGTACAACACCTGAGCAGTGAACCTCTTCACATTGACGAAATCTGTCGCCGTAGCGGCATGCCATTCCCGCAGGTCAGCAGTACTTTATCAATGATGGAACTAAGTGGTATAGTAAAACAGGTTGGCAGCATGCACTATGCACTGTCAAAGTCAATCCAATAAGGAATAAAAAAAGATTATGCCCAAAAAACTTGTTATCGTAGAATCACCCGCAAAGTCCAAAACCATCAGTGCCATACTGGGAAAAGATTATGTGATCAAAGCATCGATGGGACATGTCCGCGATCTCCCCAGAAAAGAGCTCGGCATCGATGTTGAAAACGGGTTTATACCAAAATATGTTGTACCCGCAGAGAAAAAGAAAATAGTCAGTGAGCTAAAAACCGCAACAGAAGGAATCTCTGCGATCTATCTGGCCACAGATCCTGATAGGGAGGGCGAATCTATCTCGTGGCATCTACTTGAAGCAATAAAACTGAAAAGAAATAGCATCCCCATATACCGGGTCGCCTTCCACGAGTTGACGAAGGACGCTATTCAAGAAGCTTTCAAAAACCCGCGTACCATTGATATGGATCTGGTCAATGCACAGCAGGCACGGCGTCTTCTGGATAGACTCGTCGGATATAAATTGAGCCCTCTCCTGTGGAAAAAAGTGCAGCGAGGGCTTTCGGCCGGCAGGGTACAATCGGCCGCTGTTAGAATAATCGTTGATAGAGAACGGGAGATACAGAGCTTCATCCCCCAGGAGTACTGGAATATCGAAGCTGAATTCACTAAAAGTCCTCAGGGTAAAATAGCTAAGAGTTTTAAAGCACAATTTGTCGGCATCAAAGATGGAACAAAAATGGCCATATCAAGTAAGGCCACCGCCCAAAATATTAAGGGCAAACTGGAAAAAGCATCTTACAAAGTCCTCGCCGTACAATCAAAGGATTCGCTTCGCCAGCCAGCGCCACCGTTTATTACCAGCACACTTCAACAGGAAGCGTGGAGAAAGCTAAGTTTCTCCGCAAAACGCACCATGATGATCGCTCAGCAGCTATATGAAGGCATTCAAATAGGAGATGAAGGTTCGGTCGGCCTCATCACGTATATGCGTACCGATTCAACCCATGTTGCCTCATCAGCAATCGCAGAGGCGCGGGAATATATCAGCAGCAAATATGGAAAGTCCTTCCTGCCGTCACATGCCCGCACCTTCGAAAAAAAGCGAAAATTTGCACAGGAAGCACATGAAGCTATCAGACCAACGACAATCCACAGGGAACCAGATCAAGTAAGATCATATTTGAAATCAGAACAGTTTAAACTGTACGACCTCATCTGGAAACGCATGGTTGCCAGCCAAATGGCAGCAGCAATCTTCGATACGATTGCAGTTGAAGTAATTGCGCGATGCACAGCCCCCTTAGAAGAATATTTATTGAAAGCAACCAGTTCCACTATGAAATTCAGTGGCTTCATCTCCGTATACATCGAAGGGAAAGATGAGGAAAACGGCGAGGATAAAACTGTAGCTTTCCCCGAGCTAAAAGCGGATGACCCTCTCAAATTAATCGACCTGACTACAGAGCAGAACTTCACAGCACCGTCGGCACGCTACACGGAAGCAACCCTCGTCAAAGCACTGGAACAAAAAGGAATCGGCAGACCGAGCACGTATGCACCGATTATTTCAACCATTGAGGACAGGGAATATGTCACCAAAGAAAAAGGAAGATTCGTGCCGAACCAGATAGGCTTTATTGTTCACGATCTCCTCGCGCAAAATTTCCCGAGGATCGTTGACCTCAATTTCACTGCAAAAATGGAGAAGGAGCTGGATGAGATTGCCAAAGGCAAAAAAGAGTGGCAATCCACACTGAAAACATTCTATTCACCCTTCGAAAAAACGCTAAAAGCGGCAGCCGATTCGGTAGAAAAAGTGGTAATTATCAAAGAGGAAGAACAGTGCCCCCTCTGTAATGCCCCGATGCAGATAAAAGTAGGCCGATTCGGCAAATTCCTTGCCTGCACCAAATACCCGGATTGTAAAGGTACCAAACCTTTCCTATCGCGTACAGGCATTCCATGTCCTGAGTGTGGAAAAGCTGAAAATGGCGAACTTGTGCAACGAATCAACAAAAAGAAAAGTAAATTCTATGGATGCAACCGTTATCCCGCCTGTACATTCGCTACCAATCGCCGACCTTTGCCTCAGCCATGTCCGGAATGCGGTAAACTACTGATATCATGGGGCAGAGCGACAGCAAAATGCACTTCATGTGATTTTAAAGGAAATATTCCGGAAGCCGGAGAGCCAGAAAAGACAGAGGTGACGGTATGAAAATTCTTGTCATTAACGGCCCCAATCTCAATATGCTCGGTAAGCGCAACAAAGATATCTATGGAGGAAAAACTCTCGTAGATATAGAAACATCGCTTCAAAAGGAAGGAGAAAAGCTCGGAACCGAGGTGATCTCCTTCCAATCTAATCATGAGGGACAGATCATCGATTTTATTCAGGATAATACCCAACGGGCAAATGGGATTATCATCAACGCCGGAGCGCTGACTCATTACTCATACGCCCTCCGCGATGCTCTTGTTGATGCCAATCTGCCCGTTATCGAAGTGCACCTTTCCAATATCTTTGCCAGGGAAGACTGGCGGCGCATATCAGTCATTGCTCCGGTAGCCAGAGGACAGATATGCGGGTTTGGCTGGAGAGGATATATATCAGCACTGCAGGTATTAGTCGACGAATTAAGAGGAGAGAATTGAAATTACCCCGACTGCACAAAATACGAAGACCGCTTCAACAACATAGCCTTGACGCGCTGCTCGTATCGCAGGAGGAAAATAGACGTTACCTTTCAGGATTCACCGGCAGCGATGGATGGCTATTCATCAGCGAAAGTCAGGCATATCTCCTCGTTGATTTTCGCTATACAGAACAGGCTAAAAGAGAAACAACCGATTTTGAGATCAAACAGATACAGGGAGATATCGCCGTCTGGCTCCCGCAACTGGCTTCCGATCTGAATTGCAAAG
>DIKB01000117.1:5114-5398 GCA_002421445.1 Dehalococcoidia bacterium UBA5629
CCGGGAATGAAAGAATGTGAGGTCGCATGGATACTCGAAAAGCACATGCGAGAAGCCGGGAGCGAAGCTATTCCGTTTGAGATAATAGTCGCCTCAGGCGCAAACGCTGCACTGCCACATGCCAGATCATCGCAACAGGAGATACAACAAGAGCAGCCGATCGTTATCGATATAGGTGCCAGAATGAATGGCTATTGCAGCGATTGTACGCGTACTTTCTATTTCGGAGCAGAAAATGAAACGTTTCGGACGATTTACGATACCGTTCTGGGTGCACAATTAAC
>DIKB01000056.1:0-832 GCA_002421445.1 Dehalococcoidia bacterium UBA5629
GGAGCGTCCTCGCCCTGGCTAACTTGGCTTCCCGACCTCTGGCCAGTTCCTTGGCCCGCTCCGGGTTACGGCGCAATATGTACCGCACCCCATCATGAGCCACTTCAGCAAGCTTCTCCTCAAACAGCCCCATCTGAAACACGCCCTCGCGCAGCAGTTTCTCGATCTGGGGCTTGGTAATCGCCGTAATATAGTGGAACTGTTCTTGGTTAAGCAGATCGATCTGGGCCTGCTTCAGCATCCCGCGGTCACCTACCAGCGTGACTTCCTTTACTCCGAAGCTCTCAGCCAGGATACGTATTTGCTCCGGCACCGTCTTCTTATCCGCTGTGTTCCCCGCAAACACCCGCACCGCCACCGGAGCGCCCTCCGGTCCGGTGAGTAGCCCTATCACCAGTTGCCTCTTGCCTTTCTTACCATCCCGGTTGTAGCCAAAAGCCGCCAGGATATTCTGCACCCCCTCGAGATAAGAACTGGTAACATCGTAGAGAAACAGCTGTGGCGGGGTGTTCCCGTACCGATGCCGGAACAATCGTTTCTCGATGGCTTCCTGTCGCTCCGCCAGCCACGCCAGATTACCATAGAGATGGTCCTCGTTGAATGCCTCAAGCCCCAGAACATCGCATACGGCATGGCTTGTGGCCAACCGCACCGCCCTCAAACGAGACCCTTGGTCCATTAGCCGGGCTTGCACCTGCCATAGCGCTAGTTTTCCCTGCCGGTCATTGCCCAAGGCTTGGGTTAAGCCTATCCGATCGGCTATCACTTTCAGGCTGTAAACCGCTCCGATGCGGAGCCCTTCCCTGGTCTTAATCTGTTTAAGGCTCACCAG
>DIKB01000056.1:890-9320 GCA_002421445.1 Dehalococcoidia bacterium UBA5629
TGCAAGAGGAAAGGCTGGCTATGGTCCGATGTTTGACCTTGCCGTCTTTGCGGAAAGAATCGCGAAGAAGGTAACGGGTGTATGTTTTGCGGTATGAGGTGTCCACGTACATTAATCACATAGTAGCATGAATGACACCTATTGGAGTTGGGGCAAGGGATGGGTGGCTACACTATTTAGATACCAATAGACATGAAATCGTATCTGCGGGAGGCAGTTTCCATCTGGAAGATCCGTTACAAAGAGGATTAGATTGAGTGTATAATTGTGAAAGGTACAGTTGATGAATCTATCGTAGCTTGTGCTAAAGCATACGAAATCAGCCTCGTTACCCTAGCAACCTATTGCCCCAGTGAATTCAGCAGGCTTATTATCAGGGGAAGCACGACCGAGTTCATTCTAAAGAAGTCGGGGATTCCCGTCCTATTAATAAATCCGAAGGCCTAGACTTTCTGTACTGAGACCTGAAGCTTTATGATGCAGGTCCAAATGTCTCTATCTTGTATTTGTTTTAAATGAATCAATGATAAGTGCTTAATGCATATCTACACTAGAATCACATACAATCCAATCACTTTAATAAAGTTCGGCGAAAACATTTTTAGGCTACACAATCTGGCTAATCGTTCACCACACTTATCGGCAGCTTACATCACTTGCTATTCAACTCTGTAAAAATAGACGCATTGCCTCTGTATTCTGATACGTCAACCGTACCACGGTCGGGTATGACAAGCTGATAGCGGTTTCCTACTTTCTTCAAATTGAATTTTAATTGGCCTTGTGATTTTGAGAGTTGGGACGCCATCTCCTCGACTTTGATAGGAGGCAAAACAAAATCGAGCGTATCGCCCATATTTGACTGGCACAACAGCACTATAGCTAATCCACCATTACGGACTCGCTCAAATACTTCACTCTCTGGAAGCCCAAGAAACCAACGATTAGGCCGCCGTTCCGTAGCAAACGGCATTGCTACCCATAAATTGCCATTTGCCTTGGCCCATATCCTATCAACCTGGTCAATTTGCACTCCGCTATGTTGCAACTTAGAAATGTAGCTTTCACGTACTCGCATTCCCATCTCTTTGTTAGAAGCAACACCGCTAGTAATACTATTTCCAGAAATTCGCCATTCGTAAGGCTTGCCTAACTTATCAATAAATAGTTTAACTACAGCCTCTTTAACGTCTGGATCTTCCAGCAAATACCGAATAACATCGGACTTATCGGCTTTCGAGAGAGAACGGAGAGCTTGCGCTAAATGCTCAGCAACCTTATTCATTTCAATCCTCCTCTTACAGTAACTGTAAGTATCTTATCGCAACTTAACATTTCTGTCAAGAGGGCGTATTCACTCATCAAAATGTTACTGAGGGAGGATCATGNNAGGATGAACATAAACGAACGAAGAAAATACCTGAGACTGGTTCTGTCGAGGTATGTGCAATCGGTGCGATGGAAACTACCAGCACGAGGCACCAACAGCTATCCAAGCCACATACTGCGTTATGGCGAGAGATAGGCTCACTCGTGACTTTCGGAACCCAAGTGATGTTGACGACACGCTAAAGCATCCTTATTTCCCTTCAAATTTCTTGCATTTGTTGGCGTTCGTCTCAGGAGTCATTTTCGTGGCTCCACATCTTTTGCCCATACACCTCCATCCCTGCCCCTTTGGGTTTGACACTAGTAGTTTGCACTCCCCGCAAGTTGGCATTTGAATACCACCTCATCGAGTGATGACAATCGGGTTCAAATTCATGTTCTTGAATGTATTGACCACATGGCGTTTCAGAGTTCCCAAGTCACGAGAGAAAAATAAATGTGAAGGGCAGCGACAATCGCTACAACCGAATCCCGGTACTGACGGCAGTTTCTGAGACAGAGCTCGTGCAATTAAACACTCATCTTTCTGGCTTGATTCTGCGTAGACAATGGCTGAAACGGTTGCACTTTTCAGTAGATAGTCGATATGCCAGTGAGATCTTTTATGAGCGCTGAGATGTCTTGCTAGCCTGCGCTCTAAACCACTGAGGGCGGAACCAACATATCCGTAGAACGCCTTTTCAAAGGTTAGCTTGTACCTTTTACCCACTTGAATGTCTGTCGTTACATTCAGTTCAGCCAGTATCACATATGCTCCTCTCATCAGTATCCCGACCTTCTCTGTGAAAAGCAAGAATATTGAGTTTGGTTGCTCTTTTTGAACTGCATTATAGCATAGGTAACATTCCTATTTGAGTGAACCACTTTTTTCGGTAACATTTTTATTTGAGTTGACACGGTAGATAATTGCGGTAGATAAGTGCGATATGTATTTATCGCTCATTTCGGTTTGAGAATAATGGCTGCCAGAGGAGGGACAGTAAGACTCAGGCTAAACGGCCTCTCATTGTATTTAAAAGATAAAGCGGCTATGCTGCCTTTGTTACTCTGCCCGCTGCCACCGTATTCTACTGCATCGCTATTGAGTATTTCTGCCCAGAATGCATCAAATGGGACACCGACACGGTAGTTATGCTGAACGACCGGTGTGAAGTTGCATATCACCAACACAGTGTTTTTTTCAGACTGGTCTTTGCGAATAAATGTGACAACACTGTGAGCAGAGTCATTGCAATCGATCCATTCAAATCCTGCAGGGTTGAAATCCAGTTCATGTAGCGCTGGTTCGTTAGAATACAACCTGTTGAGCTCTTTTACCAGCAACTGAATGCCTTTATGATATTTCGATGTCACCAGATGCCAGTCCAGGCTTCCATCGTGATTCCATTCGCTTTCCTGTCCGAATTCATCTCCCATGAAGAGGAGTTTCTTGCCGGGCTGAGTATAGGCATAACCGAGCAGAAGTCGCAGATTGGCAAATCTTTGCCATTCATCTCCCGGCATTTTATTTAATAACGAACCTTTTCCGTAGACGACTTCATCATGTGATAAAGGAAGTACAAAGTTTTCGGAATATGCATAGAGCATACGAAAGGTCAGCTTGTTATGGCAGGAAGCTCTTTGTGTCGGGTTCACTGCCATATAGCTCAGCATATCGTGCATCCATCCCATATCCCATTTCATACCAAATCCCAGTCCGCCGAGATATGTTGGTCGCGAAACCAATGGCCATGCCGTCGATTCCTCGGCAAAGGTTTGCACATCCGGATAATTTTGATAGACGGCTTCATTGAGACGTTGCAGAAAGTCGATTGCCTCCAGATTCTCGCGACCGCCGTATTTATTTGGTGTCCACTCTCCCTCTTTGCGTGAATAATCCAGATAGAGAAGGGAAGCCACTGCATCAACGCGTAACCCGTCAGCATGATACTTATCGAGCCAGAACAAGGCATTGCTCATGAGAAAGCTTTTTACTTCATGCCGACCATAATTGAAAATGAAACTATTCCAATCAGGATGGAAACCCTTTTGGGGATCATCGTACTCATATAAATGTGTGCCATCAAAGAAACCAAGTCCGTGCTCATCGTCTGGAAAATGTGATGGAACCCAATCGAGAATCACACCGATGCCATGCTGATGCAGATAATCGATAAGATACATGAAATCCTGGGGCGACCCGTAGCGGCTTGAAGGGGAAAAGTATCCGGTTATCTGATATCCCCAGGATCCAAAAAAAGGGTGTTCCATGACAGGCATGAATTCAACGTGAGTGAAGCACATCTTTTTTACATATTCCGTCAATTTTAAGGCCATTTCCCGATAAGACAGGAAACTATTCTTGTCATCGATAACCTTCATCCACGAACCGAGATGAACTTCATAAATAGAAACGGGAGCGTTCAATGAATTTGCATTACAGCGGCGCTTCATCCAATCTTGATCGCTCCATGTATAATCTAAATCCCAGATTACTGATGCTGTATTCGGCGGCGTCTCATTGAACAGGGAGAACGGATCTGCTTTATCCACTATATAGTTACTATATTTTGAAATGATATGATACTTATAAAGGTCACCTTTTACCGCTCCCGGCACAAAGCGCTGCCATATGCCGGATTTGCCCTGAGCATCCAATGGATGCATTGTCCAATCCCAATCATTGAAGGTCCCTATTACAGATACACATTCTGCATTCGGTGCCCACACTGAAAAATATGTGCCGTCAACACCTTCAATAGTGGCATGGTGCGCGCCCAGTTTTTTGTACAGTTGATTATGAGTTCCCTGAGCAAATCGATTCATATCTTGCTCGGTTAAAGACATCTCAGTGTAATTCGCTTTATTATTTTTTTTGAAACGGAAGTTATCCTCCGCTTCTTTACTGGTCCTGCCGTTCATCTCTTATCTTTCTTCTCCATGAAATTTCGCTAAGAGTCCTCCTTACTCCCTGCATTTGGGAGAACTCCTCGAAAGCGAACTGGAAACGCCTGCAATAATTGGTATACTCATCTATAGTGCCTGGAATATTTTGAGGCCTCATTTCCTGCCATAAATCCTCCGGATTAACCAACACTAAACATGCCTCACTGGAACTCAATAACACCAATATGCCTTTTATAATTTCATCAACATCCGACCGGGACAGTTTGATTAATCCTTTTCCCCCCAATGATTTGATAATGAGTTCTCGTACTTTCTTTCGTTTGTTGAGTTCCTTCTTTACTCCTTCTTCGTCCAACAATCCTTGCACCTTTCTCTGTCTAATATCATCTCCCCGCCAAAAGCCTGCAAAGGTAGGCATATCATGAGTATTAAGACTGGCTACCACATTTGATGGAATTGACGCGAATGATTTTTCTTTGTCCGGCACAATCTCATACTGAACCACATAATGGCGACAGAGATTATGCCGTCTCATGGTATGTCTTATTGCTTCAGGTACTGTCCCCAGGTCTTCTCCAAGAATTACTGTTTTATGGCGATGAGACTCCAGGGTAATAAGGGCATAATATTCCGAAGCAGTATAACGAATATAAATTCCTTCACTTGCGGTAAATCCATGTGGAATAACAAAAAGCCGATGGTAAGACATAATATGATCTATACGCAAAATGCTCGCATATTTGAGATTGTGTCGTAGACAATGAATATAGTATTTATATCCCTGTTTACGAATAGTTTCAGGATGCAGTGGTGGAAGACCCCAATTCTGTCCTCGAGTAAAAAAGGCATCTGGAGGAGCTCCTGCTGAAACCCCTGTTAGAAAAGCATCTCGATATCGCCAAACATCATAACTATCAGGATTAACGCCCAATGGCAAGTCGAAATATAAATGCATGCCCTGACTTTTAATCTTTTCAGAAACGGATTTGAGCTGCCGATCGGCAAGCCATTGTACCAGAATGTGATACTGTTTGTTTCGTTCATCATAATCTTCTTTGCACAGCGTGCCATCTCGCTGCGGCGACGGCCATGCAGGCCAATGAGCCTTATATTTTTCACAACTTGCCCGAAATTCAGCATACGCTTCAACAGCCGGAGTTTCCTTTACGAAATCAAGGCAGGTAATAGCCAATCTTGAATTATCAGAGAAAATATGGTCGGATAACTCGGCTAACACTTGACGCTTCAACTGCATTTGTTTGCGATAATCAAAGCGAGAAGATTCACGCAAATCGGATAATTCAGTTTGGAAGCTGTGAGACGAGATAATCTTTCGGATAGACGGGCATTCCTTTAATTCATCGATTTCATTCAGGTTAATATATACTTCATTCCAAAACATTCTGCTTGCCGGAGAATACGGGCTAAGATCGCTTGCGCGCTCATAAAAACTCGCTGACAGCGGCAATGTGGCAATTGTATTGCCACCCATATTACGTACCCAGTTGGCTAAACTCTCCAGACAGGAGAAATCGCCCCCTCCCCAGTTATTATTGAATTGCAATGCATAGAGCGGCGCAAATATTCCCCAATTAAGAGAATCAGCTTTATCTGTAACTGAATAAGCCTTTCCTGGGGCTGAGATCAGCAGAATATCGCTCGGCTTGCCCCCAATCTCCACCGTCATAGAGTGATATCCGAAAGGCACTTTTACAGGCAGAACCAGACGTTTAACCACATAGTCAACTCCGTTCACCTCAGCAACCTGTGAGATTGGAAGCGTATTGTTTCTATCCTGTACATGCCATCTGTGATATTCGCCGTTTTCCAGTACGATATCTACAGTTGTTGGTTTGTCTTGCAATCTTGCAGGTAAGCGTATCTTGACTGGCAGCACATTACCATCCCAGGCAACTGCAATAGGTTCCGTCTTTTGTTCCCAGATTTGCTGATAGCGTTCCTTTATTGCAAACGCAGCATCTTTTATTGAGTTAAGAGGAGCGCCAAAAGTTCGCAGCGTTGCCAGCAATGAATCGACTGAAGCATTCTTTCGATGCCGATTCATGTCATAATAAGCAACCTGTATATTATATAGACGAGCGAGTGTATACATCTGTGAACATTCAGTATTCATAACTATCAGTTTATCATCTTTTTGTCAGGCGGTTATGACAGATACAAAAGCTTGCCGAAAATCATATGTAAGTGTATACTTACATCTTGGTACTGTCACATTAAAAACTATAATTAGCTCTCTGATAAACGCACTTCTTCGTATGCACATTTCGGTCGATATTTTCTGGCGCATCATCAGGGATAATTGGCAGATGCCTGATAAAAGCATCCGAGAGAATTTTCACAATTATACAATATGATACAATAATAACGTTCGGAGGCCTTGGCATGGGAAGAGTGCTGGCAATAATACTGGCTGGCGGCGGTGGGCAAAGACTGTATCCGTTGACAATGATGCGATCTAAACCTTCCGTTCCTTTCGGAGGCAAATATCGCATTATTGATTTCACGCTCAGCAATTGTGTCAATACCGGTATCCGCAGGATTTATATCCTTACGCAATATCGATCCGGTTCATTAAACCAGCATGTTTTTGAAGGCTGGAATATCTCCGGCTCACGTCTCGGTGAGTTTGTCTATAACGTACCAGCCCAGCAAAAAACAGGGACAGACTGGTACAGAGGAACGGCCGATGCGCTAAGACAGAATCTGGATTTAATAGAAGAAAAAAATGTGGAATATGTGCTTATCCTTTCGGGCGATCATATCTATAAAATGAACTACCAGCAACTGGTAGATTATCATGTTAAGAAAAAGGCCGACTTGTCAGTATGTGCGGTTAGAGTCCCCAAGGAACAGGCAGCAGGGGCATTGGGAGTACTCGAGATCGATGCAAACTCAAGGCTGCTCGGGTTCGAGGAGAAGCCATTAAACCCGAAAACGATTCCAGGCTCGCCGGAGTATGCGCTAGGTTCGATGGGAGTATATATTTTTACAGTCGGTGTACTGCAAAAAGCGCTGCAGGAGCCCGGAGACGATTTCGGTAAAAATATCATCCCTCAAATGATTCAAGGCAATCGGGCTGTATTTGTTTATGATTTTGAAAAATGGAACAAAATCGAGGATTTCATCGTGCAATACAAAGATGGGAAAAGATTCTCTGTTCTGGCCAAAAGAACACGCGATTCTTCTTATTGGAGAGATGTCGGTACCATTGACTCCTATTACGAAGCTAATATGGATCTTATCGGCGTTGATCCCAGTTTCAATCTCTATGGTATCAAATGGCCATTAAGAACGTATGAAAGAAATTCCCCGCCTTCCAAATTTGTTCTGGGTGGTAACGCAACCGAATCGATCGTCTCTAAAGGTTGTATTATTAGCGCCGGAACTGTAATACGATCTGTTTTATCACCAAATGTCATCGTCGAAAGAGGTTCTGTCATTGAGGATACAGTAATTTTCGAAGATGTGGTCATTGAACCACATGCGCATATAAAAAAGGCAATTATCGATAAGCATGTCCATATCGAATCTGGGGCATCACTTGGATTCGATAAAGAAAAACATAAACAGCAGGGCTGCACGATCTCGGAAACGGGCATTGTCGTTGTCCCCAAACAACATGTCATTAAAGCTTTGAAATAAATAAAAAGGAGCTATTATCAAACATTATGATGAAGATTGGCGCTTTTACTTTTGTTTTACATGCGCATATTCCTTATTGCCGTAATGCCGGCCGCTGGCCGCACGGAGAAGAATGGATTCATGAAGCAGCGCTCGGCACGTATATACCGTTACTCATAGCGCTCTATGATCTCAAAGAGGAAAATTGTCCCTTCAAATTGACGCTGAGCATCACGCCGGTGCTTATGGAGCAGTTGAGCGATCCTCTGGTCATCGACCATATTGAAGAATATCTGGTTGATAGGTTAAATCGCGCACAGGCAGATGTCTGTCGTTTTGAAAAGACGGAGGAGGGACATCTTCTCTATCTATCCCGTTTTTATCTGGACAGATATCAACAGATACTCGAAGCTTTCAGAAACAGGTTTCAAAGAGATATTATGCTGGCATTCAAAAAACTACAGGATGAAGGGTATCTTGAGATAGCTACCAGCGCTGCGACTCATGCATATT
>DIKB01000035.1:0-1885 GCA_002421445.1 Dehalococcoidia bacterium UBA5629
ACCGGCGGCACCAAGAAATCCATCGGCGATGCCGGTATCAAGGTGCGCAGCGTCTCCGATCTGACCGGTTTCCCCGAGATACTCGACGGACGCGTTAAAACGCTTCATCCTTCGGTTCATGGCGGTATTCTGGCGAGACGCGATCTTCCCGCACACATGACGGAACTGACGAAGAGCAAGATCGATCCCATCGATATGATCGTCGTCAACCTGTATCCATTCGTTCAGACGGTATCAAAGCCTGGTGTGACGCTGCAGGATGCGCTTGAGAATATAGATATCGGCGGGCCGACTATGATCCGCGCTGCGGCTAAAAACTTCCCCTCGGTTATTGTGGTTGTTGATCCCCAAGATTATGCCATGGTGATTGAGAAGCTGCGCAAGGGCAGCATCGATTTGAAAGAGCGGCAGAAGCTGGCACAGAAGGCCTTCCAGCATGTCGCCATGTATGATACTGCCATATCCCAGTACCTCAACGAAGATGTCTTCCCGCAGGATATGACTATCGCGATGAAGAAATTGTACGATCTCCGCTATGGCGAGAATCCGCATCAGAAGGCGGCTATCTATGCTGAGCAACGGGTTGGAAAGGCGAAAGGCCTGACCGGTGCCAGGCTCGTCAGCGGCCCTGAGCTATCATATAATAATTTCCTCGATCTGGAATCGGCATGGAGATCCGCAACCGATTTCCCAACGCCAACCATCGCTATCGTCAAACACACCAATCCCTGCGGGCTGTGCAGCAATAACGATCTCGTTGAGGCGTACAAAAGAGCACTGGCCGGTGACCCCGTTTCCGCCTTTGGAGGCATTGTTGCCTGCAATCGCCCCATCGATATGAGATTGGCCTCGGAGATAGATAAAACGCACTATGACTGCATCATTGCACCTGCGTATAGCGAGGATGTGCTCAAATTGCTTGGCCGCAAGAAGAGCCTGCGCCTGGTTGCGCTCGATGAACCGCCGGTTGCCGCAACATCGAAAAATATGGATATAAGGCAGATCAGCGGCGGATTCCTCGTTCAGCAGCAGGATTACTATACTGAGGAAGAGTTCAAACCGCAGGTTGTTTCCAGGAGAAAGCCGACGGAGCAGGAGATGCAGGATATGCTCTTTGCCTGGCGGCTGATGAAGCATATCAAATCCAATGCCATTGCCATCGCCAAGGATAATACCATGCTGGGCATGGGCACAGGACAGCCCAACCGCGTCATCAGTGCACGTCTGGCGCTGCAAAGAGCGGGAGAAGCTGCCAGGGGCGCGGTGCTTGCCTCCGATGCCATGATCCCGTTCCCTGATACCGTGGAGGTCGGCGCCGAAGGCGGCTGCACCGCCCTCATCCAGACCGGCCGTTCGGTGAAGGATAGCGAGGTTATCGCCACTGCCGATAAGTACAATATGGCGATGGTTTTCACAGGAACGCGGCACTTCAGACATTAATTCGATGTTGGAAAGCGTTTTGCAGACAGTTGAATCTAATAAGCTCATGATTGCCGATTCGTTGTTGCAGGAATACGAGCGTATGATCGAGGCTAAGAGTGAACCAGCCGATCCCTGTAATTTCTGATCTTCAATCGCTTATCGAGGCTTTACCGGAGAATCAGAAAAGCCTGTGCCGTCGCATCTTTGCTGTGTCCGTGGCCAGCGGCACTGTCGTGCCGCCACCCGCGATGATCCCATGGATCGAATCGCAATTCGGTTCACTGGAGACTGTGACCGATCAAACCATCGTGAAGGTCACCAACCTCATTACCTTCGAAGGATCGATCTTCAACACATTGCGCGGCGTACTGGCGCAGAATGAAAGAAAGAGATATAGTACCGGCAATATACCTGTTGATCAGAATCCTCACAGGGATGCGTTCGATAATCCCCTTGAGCGCAC
>DIKB01000035.1:1933-4438 GCA_002421445.1 Dehalococcoidia bacterium UBA5629
GTCATCTTCAAGACGGTTGATCCGCTGGGATTTACCGCTGAAGAGGTGGCGGATCATATAGATACCGGCTGGCGCTGGGCGCAGGAAGCGCACCGTCACGATCCCAAAGCGCAGTACTTTTCCCTGCTGTGGAATTCGGGCAAACGGGCCGGAGCCAGCATGATGCACGGTCATGCTCACGTTGCACTGGGGCATGACATGCACTATACGAAAACCGAAGCGCTGCGCCGTGCGGCGCTGGGCTATAAAGCTATCTACGGGACAAATTATTTCGATGAGCTATTCGAGGTCTATCGCGCCCTTGGTCTCGGCTTCGAAAACGAAGATACCAGGGTTTTCGTCTCGCTCTCGCCGATCAGAGAGAAAGAGACGGTGATCCTTGCGCCGGGGCTTACCGATTCGTTCAAGCAGCGCGTCTATGATGTGCTTGCCTGTTTCAGAGATAACCTTGATGTTCTGACGTTCAATGTCGGCATTGCTGTGCCTCCAATTGGTACTGTTAAAGAGGATTGGTCCGGCTTTCCTGTTATTGCCCGCATCGTTGATCGCGGCTATCCCAATAATGACTCATCCGATTTTGGCTCTGTCGAGATCTTCGCCGCCAGCGTCATTCACAGCGATCCATTCGAGGTTGCCCGAGCATTAAAAGATACATTTGGCGTGCGAGGTTAAAACAGAACATTTCAATTTGTCACCTGTGAATAATACGGTAAACTAATACTATGCTTGCCAACATACTTGCCGTCCTCATCGCCTATCTGCTCGGATCGATTCCCTTTGCCTACATTATCTCGCGATGGAGGAAAGGCGTCGATATCCGCGATATGGGTGTGCGGAATGTCGGCGCGGCTAATGTCGGGCGTGAGATCGGCTGGATGGATGGGCTGGCCGTCGGATTGCTTGACCTAGCGAAAGGGTCTGCGGCGATTCTTATAGCATTCGCCCTTCAGACTACGGCGCTCTGGATCGGTGTTACGGGAGCAGCAGTAGTGCTCGGTCATAACTTCCCGGTGTTTCCTCAGGTTCAAAGGTGGCAAGGGTGCAGCAACTACGATAGGCATCTTTCTGGTGCTGACGTCGGATCCCATGCTCATCGACCTGGCGTTGCTTATCATACTGTACGCATTCATTCGTCGAATATTCATCGTGAACTGCTTTGTCTTCCCTGCTCTGCCTCTGCTTATCTGGCTGTTCACTTCCACGGCAACGCTGGCGCTCTACGCGGCCGGATTCGTCATCTTCATGGCAATCAGGACAGTTCCATGGCGGAGCATTGTGCGAACGGTGCGGGAGAGGGTTAAAAGATGAGGTTGTCACCCCGAGCGCAGTCGAGGGGTCTCAGGTAGCTATTGCGAACTGGATTATTATTTCTGATCAGTATAGAAAGTGGCAGGAGATCATCACGTCACCTTTCCCTTCGACACTTCGACAGACTCAGTGCACCGCTCCGCTCAAGGCACGGCTCCTTATGATGCCCCCGACTTCACAAATTATTCATGAAGCTTTCATGCTGCTCTCATATTGGTAGGTTAAACTGAAT
Source organism: Dehalococcoidia bacterium UBA5629 (assembly GCA_002421445.1). Lineage (GTDB taxonomy): Bacteria > Chloroflexota > Dehalococcoidia > GIF9 > UBA5629 > UBA5629. The sequence continues at coordinate 3,474 of DIKB01000035.1, forward strand.
ATAGTCAATCAATTCATATTCCTCCGAGATTTTGCGTATTTCGACTGCGTAGAATCGCTAGTTGCAGGATCGAAATTGCCAGTTTTGACCCTGCAACTATTTATTTTGACCTTCAATATACTGTATTGACATAGTTCAACAATTAACGGCTCTGTCTAAGGCTGTTGTCCGGCACGACGCCGGATATCTGCTTGGCACCAAGGCTGCCGGCTTTACAACCCATTATCAGTGTGCTGCCTTCATCTGCCTCAATCACTCCGGTTAGCAGCCGGGCGGTAGTGGTCTTTCCTGCGCCGTTCGGTCCCAGAAACCCGAATAGCTCGCCTTTTTTAACTTCGAAAGTAATGTGGTCGACTGCTGTTAGATGTTGGTAGCGTTTTGTCAGTCCTGTTACCTGGATATCGAAATCATTCATAATCTAGACCCTCACCCATTTCATTTTTAAAGCATAGTAAAGAGCAAGCCCGGCGACGAACGCTATGCCGATATTGATAATGGCAATACCAGTTGTTAGAAGGAGCACGTAGATATCCTTCTTTTCAGTACCAATATCCCATACGATAGAGGCTAGCTCGAGTCCGGCGAAAAAAAGTATGACACCCAGGATAGCCGGAGGGATCATGTTAAATAGAATAGTTACTGATTGGCTAGAGAAAAGCCCGAGTCCAAGCAATATTATCCCCAGCATTACCAGGGATCCACCGGTTCTGGCTCCAAATCTGACATGCCATGCCATGCCTCCGTCTCCGTGACAGACTGGTATACCACCCATGATAAAGCTGAATATGTTTATAAATCCGTGATCCAGAGCGACTTTCTTCACCGTGACCGGACGGTCTGAAAGAAAGCGATCTCATTGGTTAATGCCAGCGCATCTTCATGTGGGACGGCTAGCGCAAAAAGTTGCGACAGCACCGTTGATTCCTTAATAAAACGTTCCTTGCCTTTTTCCTGGGCTACAATGA
>DIKB01000099.1 GCA_002421445.1 Dehalococcoidia bacterium UBA5629
GATAAGATTAAAGAGCCAGTATGCCGGATTCCTTACAGGATGCCAATAGTCCGTTTATCGGGCAGATGCCTGAGAGAAAAAAGAATCTGAAGGACACATCTCCCAGATCTTCGCCGCAGAAAAACGATAAGTTGGAGAAAGTTCACTTTTTTGTAACAGGTCCGGTTTCAATTGCTTAGTTTCTTAGCAATTCTGGCTACGTGGGCGCCTTGGAAACGAGCGCCGGCAAGCTCATTGGCACTCGGAAGCCGCTCGCCCTTGGTACCTGCGATGGTCGTAGCACCGTAAGGTGAACCACCGGTGATTTCGCTATTGTCCATCTGGCCAGCAAAAGCATAAGGAAGACCGACAATAACCATACCGTGGTGAAGAAGCGTGGTATGGAAACTCAGAATGGTCGATTCCTGACCACCGTGCTGAGTTGCCGAGCTGGTAAAAACACTTCCTACCTTACCCACTAGAGCGCCTTTCATCCAAAGTTGACCAGTTGCATCTAGGAATTGGCGCATCTGGCCACACATATTGCCAAAACGTGTTGGAGTGCCAAAGATGATCGCATCGGCTGCGGCAAGATCGTCAACAGTTGCAATCGGGATATGTTCCATACTTTTCTGGGCATCCAAAACGCCCATGGCGCTGAGAATGTCACTTGACAACGTTTCAGGGACTCTTTTAACGATAACGTCGCAATCTGAAACCTCGCGTACTCCTTCTGCAATAGCTTCCGCCATCTTGAAGATATGAGTGTACATACTGTAATACACGACTAGGATTTTGCTCATGACCATCTCCTTTTTAAAAAATTATGGTTTTTAAGTTACAGTATTCAACTTTACGGGAAGTACCGGCTCACGCTTGCGGAGTTGCAATGTTCATATACTACTTATTACTTCGTCTGTTTCGCCTTTCAAAAGCATTTTCATATTTTTTCAGTCAGTGGTTTTGTAACGACAATACAGAAATCTGAACAGGAACAGCATAGCCACTCCGACGGCTCCGATAAGAAAAAAACCAATTCTGAACCCCTCCTTCCTGATAACAGGCCCCATGCCAACCGAGCTGAGCATCATGCCAGCATAAACACAGGTATTGTAGCATCCCATGGCAAGTCCCCGCAAGTCCATTGGAACAATATTGACAATCAGCGCGCAGATCACCGTGAAGGCGATTCCCAAACTGATCCCCATCACCGCGGCTGTAGCCATAAGCGACAGCACAGAGTGACAAATTCCGAAGCATGCAAGCGAAAATGCAAAAACCGCCAGCCCACTGCTTACGAGGACACTTTTATCCGCAATTTTATCGCAAAGTTTTCCTGTCGGTAAACGCGACAAGCCATTCGCCACTGCCTGGGCTGCAAAAACAAACCCCACGTGTCCTGTATTCATCCCCAGGCTCCGCATATAGAGCGGCATGAAGGTGATGAACATGCCAAACCCCATACAGCCGCCTAATGTGGCAACAAGGCAGGCAATGAGTTGGCGGTTCTTCATGAATCTTATCAAGGCTGACAATATGGCTGGACGGGCCGCGCCTCTGTAGTGCCCGACGGATTGGGCGGGGAGAAAAGCGAAGGCAACGAGAAACATAATGAAGATCAGCCCACCGGCAACGAGGAACACCGTCCGCAACCCTATCACCGTGCCGAGGAAACCGCCTGCGGCTGGTCCTAATGTCATACCTCCGTACAAGGCCATGGTGTACCAACCGTAGGCTTGGCCCAGCATATCAGGAGGGGTAAAATCGGCCACGTAAGACATAAGGGACGGTGAAAAGGCCGACAGTCCCATGCCAAACATAAGATAGAATGCAGCCATCTGAAGCGGACTATTGCTCCAGAACAGCATTAAGGATGAGCCGGAAAGAAGGATTATTCCGGCTGTAATCCTTTATGCTGCGTAATTCCTTAATGGTGGGCAACCACCAGCCCGTATAGCCTGTCGGAGACAGATTTTCGCAGTATGACAACGCCTGTTCCCACTCCAAGGAATTATCCTGTACCAGTCTGATGAATGCGAAAACCCGATGTGCCAGAATTTAAGCTGGCTGCATAATTTTTCAAAGAGCTAAAGTGATACATAAGGTGATTGAAAACGCCATTACGGTATTAATTCTAAGTTGCATTCAAATCCACAATACCGACACACAAGCGGATCTCGACCACTCATCCCCTGGTAACGTTCTCGGTAGCTCTTGCATTTAACCACCTCATAGACGCCCTTAATAATACGTCCAATTCTCCACAATCCTTCCTTGATTGCTTTAACCCACTTCTTGAAGGTCTTGGTTGCTTGCAGCCCATAATAGCGTATCCTCTGAAATCCTTTGGGCTGAATGTGTTGAACCATTCGGCCGATAAATGTCAGCACATCCACAGTGACCACTTCTTTGGCCTTCGTCTGATGATCCTTGTACCAGTACGTGACCTCATTGCCTGTGTAAGAAAGTATCCGACTGATAGCTATCGGAGGAGATGCAACGTATTTGGCCAGGTATTTGGCCAGTCCACGGCATTGCTCCGGTACTTTGCCTTTGGTTACATGGGCAACAAACCCTCTCGGATACTTCTTGTACAGTTCATTGATCAATGCCCAGGCTGCAAAACCTGGCCAACTTGAACCACAAAATCATCCGTATATCCTTTGGCGCAGGAGAGGCGAAAACAACTTTTGCAGGTAAAAGCTATCCGTCTGCGATCCTGCCCGCATTTCGTACACAGATATTCACAATACCCACCTTCTTCTCTTCCGCATCCCAACATCTTCTGCACCACATCTCCATAATTCTCTGTGGCATAAGACGAATGGCAACCTTTGAATTCATCCCAATGGTCATCAAATATCCGGCGGAAAGTGTCTCGGTCGATACCCTGCATAAGCCATTAGTGACCCTTGATTTTTGTCTTACCTCCTATACCACAATCCATCCGTTATTATACGATAAAAATGGAAATTCCTATGCTATCGATGATAGGGCCGCCTCTTCCGAGTTGGGTTGAGGGGCAA
>DIKB01000063.1:0-2164 GCA_002421445.1 Dehalococcoidia bacterium UBA5629
TTTCCGTCAACTCCAGATAATGATTGTTCAACAGAAAGTTCTTTCCGAATTTTTCAATAAAGGGACGGCCTCCCCATGCCCCGATATAATATGAGATGATGGAGCCGATGATGCTGCCCAGTGTGCTGAAGGCTATCACCGCAGGGAAGCTGAATTTGCCTTCGAAGACGAGAAATCCGGCGAACGGCATAACCGCTTCGCTGGGCACAGGTAACACCATGCTCTCGCATGTCATGAGCACAACAAGGCTGGCATACCCGGCGCTGCCGATGAAATTGACGATGAAATTAACTAACGATTCCGTAAGACCCATTGGTGTAGCTTATCATCTTACACTAATTTGGGGCAGAATCGAAGTTTATAGCTGATGATGGAATATCCCCATATACAAAATGAACTTCGGCCTGCAAAACATCATTCTTTGAGATATTTATATGCCGATAGTGCGGCAACAGCTCCATCGCCGACAGCGCTTGAAACCTGACGGGGTGAACCCTGTCTGATGTCACCGGCAGCAAAGATGCCAGCTGTCTTCGTCCTCAGGCTGGTATCGAGAACGATGATATTCCCGTCCTCATCGATATCGACGACTTTGCTGAAGCCGCTGCTGTTCGGTTTTACACCTACTGCAATAAAGACACCATCAAGGTTAAGCGTTGACACTTGACCGGTTTTCACATTTTTTATCTCAAGTCCGGTGACCATCTCATCTCCGACGATCTTATTTACAATCGAATCCCACTGAAAATGCAATTTCGGCTCGGCGAACGCTTTCTTTTGTAACACATCGCTTGCTCTCAACTGATCCCGGCGATGGATGACGGTGACTTTCGATGCATGCTGGCTCAACTCCAATGCATCGGTAACGGCGGTATCGCCGCCTCCGACAACGGCGACCTCTTTATCGTGAAATAAAAATCCGTCACAGGTAGCACACTAGGAGACGCCTTTGCCGGTATACCTGGCTTCACCTTCGACCCCCAGCTTGCTGTATTCTCCGCCGGTGGTGATAATGATCGCCTTGGCTGTGTATGTTTTTTCCTGAGTGGCAACGTTGAAATCACCGGCGATGTTTGAGCTGAGATCGTTCACTTGTTCTCCGGTGATGATTTCGAGGCCGTATTTTGTTGCCTGTTCCTGCATACGAGCCATTAAATCGAATCCGGAAATTCCTTCAGGAAACCCAGGATAGTTTTCAAGCAATGCTGCATTGACAATTTGCCCACCGATGAAATTACGCTCGATGAGCAGGGTTTTCAGACCGGCACGGCATGTATATAACCCGGCAGTCAATCCTGCGGGGCCGCCGCCAACGATGATTACTTCATAATTACTATTACTCATACTATAACCTCTCTTGATTTGCGATTTACGTTATATATTGTGATTCAGGATCAGGTTATAGATTATATACCTAAGCGCTCGCTCGGCCAAACGAAAAGCTTATTTATAATTCTATCACTGTGGCTTCGCTCTCTCATAGAATATAACTCTGAGCTTCGATTAGCCGGCAAACCAGCTTAATGCCATCCTTTGTTATTTCGCGTCCTTGGGCTCTCGTCGTCTCACCCATCAATTTCATGCTATCTCAAAGACGAGCTGGAGTCCAGTGGCAAATCACTAAATTTACCGACTTTTTACCAAAGTTGATAAAATTCTCGAAAAAACTCCTGGAAACACCAGTGAATACGAACACAGTGAATACGAACGCTTGACAGTCGGGGGGGGGATATAGTATAAGCTGCAAGTTACTTTTTGGAAAAACTAAACTGTAACAGATTTTCTGAGCAGGCAGCTAGAGAAAAATTGCTTGGTATCCTGGGCTTATAAGTGTTATTATCAAACTATTCAAGAGGGCATATAATTGCATATTGTAAGGGCCAAAGCGCCGCTTAGAATCAGTTTTGGCGGTGGCGGGACCGATGTTCCACCCCATATCCAGAGAAAAGAGAGAAATCGGGCATGACCATGATACAATTTCATCGGGATAGTTAATGGTTAGTTAATGAAGATAAAGGAGAAAGGAGATGAAACAGATAAAGATAATAGTTGAAAAACATCCTGAGGGATATGTAGCATATCCTATTGGATTAAAAGGTGTAGTGGTTGGGGAAGGTGGTACCTATGAGGAAACACTTGCCGATATAAAATCTGCTATTAAGTT
>DIKB01000063.1:2230-3666 GCA_002421445.1 Dehalococcoidia bacterium UBA5629
GCCGAATCATGAGAGGATAAAAGGCTCTACTTTAAGAAGTATTTGCAGACAATCGAGGATACCAAGAGACGAGTTTCTTAAGGTATATAAAAGATGAATATCGTAATCCTGGAAAGGGGGTGGTTTTATGATTACAGAGTATATTAACGCTGCTCTGGCAGAGGCTAAATATGAGATCATTGAAGATGAGGAGCCATTTTATGGAGAGGTGCCCTGTCTGGAGGGTGTGTGGGCGACAGGGAGTACCTTAGAAGAGTGCCGTAAAAACCTGGCTGAGGTTATCGATGGATGGCTTGTGGTGAAGATTGGCTTAAAGGTTAGGAAAATACTGTACAAGGTGCGGTTTGAATAGCTCTTTCTAAGTATCCTATGTCGTCGTGTGATACGGGCGGTGCCTGTAGTTTTTATATTACGCCAGCTTGATATCTGTGGCGGCATTGGCTTCTTTGATGAACTCCAGGAGTATCTGGCTTCTTAGTTCGTTTCTTCCGCGCACCGGAGTGACGAACTTGCCTTTGATCCAGATATGTTTGGGTTCAACATGGATGAGGACACGCGGGCCGTTGATAGCTTCATCGAGGAATTTCGGGTAGCCGTTCTGAAATGTCTGCCTGGCGCCTGTGATATGGATATCATCCTGCTTTTTGAGAATATTTTCCAGTAACATACAGGCTTTTTCAATGTTGCTCGCATTCTCCAGAGGGATGCGGACCTCATCGAACATATAATCCGAAGTGATCGTCTCGTACGTTGCCAGATAGTCTTTGGAGTAGTTCAATACAGGCTGATCGAGAATCAGTAGATTCGGCACATTGAGCAATCTGCCGGTAATCTCACCGCCCAATTTTTCATCCTCTCCGACCTCTTCCAATATCGTGTGAAGCATGCCGATGCTGCGCACGTCACCTTTGATATTGCCTATTCTGATTCTATCGCCAAGGTCATAAATGCCGGTGGCAACAATGACGAAATAGGCTGCCAGGCTGGCAGTGTATTTTTGCAGGGCGACTGCCAGACCAACTGCAATAATCGGGATGTAGATGGCTACCTGGGGGAAGAAGATCGCTGCGAGGACGCTCATGCCGAAGAGCGTAATAACGGCGATGTATGCCCAGGCTACGGTTAGCCACCGCCAGCCGCCGGTATTTTTCCGTCCCTTGATTGCTCGTTTCTTTTCCGGGTGTTGTTTATTTTTTATATTCACCTGTATCGTTGCCCCTGTAGCTGTATTGAGGTAATGGCTATTACCCTTGACTCACTAAGTAAAGCGGGTGTCAAATGTACCATTGTGGGTGGCTGATGTCAAATAAGCGGCTGTTTAATTAACATTTACCACGATAATGATATCAACCGGTTTGCCGTCCGTTGCCTGGCGAACCGGTTGTTGTGTCTGTGTGAACATTATGTATTATAAATGTGCTGATGATATTGACATT
>DIKB01000010.1 GCA_002421445.1 Dehalococcoidia bacterium UBA5629
TCGTCATAGGTTCAGGGCCGATCGTGATCGGCCAGGCGGCGGAATTCGATTATGCCGGTGCACAGGCATGTAAATCTCTTCGGGAAGAAGGGATTACGACAGTGCTGGTGAACTCCAACCCGGCGACTATTATGACTGACGAGGGGATTGCTGATGTCGTTTACATCGAGCCGCTTACCGTTGAGGTTATAGAACGAATTATCGCTGCTGAACGGCCGGACGGGCTTCTGCCCACACTTGGAGGGCAGACAGGACTGAATCTGGCTGTGGAGCTTGCAGATGCAGGTATTCTGGGAAAATACAATGTGAGGCTTCTCGGCACTCCGCTGGAGACGATCAAAAAGGCTGAGGAGAGATCGCTATTCAAGCAACTGATCCTCGATATCGGCGAACCGTTGCCTGAGAGCGTCACCGTCAATTCCGTTGCTGAAGCTGAAAAATTTACTGAAAAGATCGGGCTGCCGCTCATTGTCCGTCCCTCTTTTACTCTGGGTGGTACCGGTGGTGGCATTGCCAGAACTATGGAGGAACTGGAGCAGTATGTTGCCAGCGGCCTTGCTGCCAGCATGAGCCATCAGGTGCTTGTTGAGCAGTGCGTTCTCGGCTGGAAAGAGATCGAATACGAGGTTATGCGCGACGCCGCTGATAATTGCATCATCATCTGTAACATGGAGAATATGGATCCCATGGGAGTTCACACTGGCGATAGCATTGTGGTTGCTCCCAGCCAGACGCTGACCGATAAAGAGTACCAAATGCTGCGCACAGCCAGCCTGAAGATCATCAGGGCGTTGGGTATCGAGGGCGGATGTAATATCCAGTTTGCGTTATCGCCGAGCGCTGTGGTTGCCGAAAAATGGGCGCCTGATCAACTCAATACCTCTGCGACTCCTCCGTATTACATCGTTGAGGTAAATCCACGTGTCAGCCGCAGCTCGGCCCTTGCCAGCAAGGCAACCGGATATCCGATCGCCCGCGTAGCTGCGAAAATCGCCATCGGTAAACGGTTGGATGAGATACCGAACAGGGTGACCGGTAGAACAATGGCAGCATTCGAACCGGCACTGGACTATTGTGTCGTTAAGATTCCGAGATGGCCGTTCGATAAGTTTGCGTCCGGTGATAGAACGCTGGGCAGTCAGATGAAAGCGACCGGCGAGGTCATGGCTATCGACCGTTCATTTGAGGCTGCGCTGCAGAAAGCGGTTCGCTCACTGGAGTTCGGAAAACGATCGCTACTCTGGGAGGATAGGTCATGGAAGAAAGACGGAGACATTGACTCATTCCCGCTTCATGCCAACGATCTGCGCTTATGGGCGCTGATGGCGGCATTGAGACGAAAGATCACGCCGATACAACTTGCTCAACATACGGGCATAGATCCGTGGTTTCTGTATAAGTTAAACAATATCATTGCTATGGAGGGCAGGCTTCTTTCAGAATCGATGAATCCTGATTTGATGCTTCAGGCAAAACGTCTGGGCTTTGCCGATGTGCAGATCGCCACGCTCGCGGACAGCCTGCCGGAACAGATACGAACGATCCGGAAGAACTGGAACATACGTCCCGTTTACAAGATGGTTGATACTTGTGCTGCGGAGTTCGATGCCGAGACGCCATACTTTTACAGCACGTACGAACAGGAGAATGAAGCCTATCCGATAAACTCGGCCAAGGCTGTTGTCATCGGCAGCGGGCCGATTCGCATCGGCCAGGGAATCGAATTTGACTACTGTAGCGTTCACTCCGCCTGGGCTTTGCAGAAAGCCGGCATGAAGAGCATCATGATCAACTCCAATCCTGAGACCGTCTCTACTGACTTCGATACCAGCGACCGCCTCTATTTCGAAGCGCTCGATGAGGAAAGCGTTCGCGATATTCTGGAAAATGAGGGGTTGCCTTCGCCGGGGCTGCCTGCTCCTCCATCGATCGTTCAATTCGGCGGGCAGACCGCCATTAATCTTTCCGAAGCGCTGGCACATCATGGTTTACCTATTATCGGCTCATCCAATGAGACGATTGATATAGCTGAAGATCGGCATCGTTTCGAGGATTTTCTGGACAAGCTCGGTATACCGCAGCCGCCGGGAGCCGGTGTGACATCAGTTAAAGAGGCGATCAATGTAGCCACATTCCTGGGGTATCCGGTGCTGGTCAGACCGAGCTATGTGCTTGGCGGCAGAGCAATGGAGATCGTGCAGAATGAAGAGCAACTGGTACGGTACATGTCACTGGCTCTTGAGATGGATCGCCAGCATCCCATCCTCGTCGACAAATACTTCGAGGGCAAAGAATGCGAAGTGGATGTGGTGTGCGATGATAAAGAGGTGCTGATCCCGGGTATCATGGAGCATATCGAGCGTGCCGGCGTCCATAGCGGAGACTCGATTGCCGTTTATCCTGCGCTCAGCCTCACCACTCGTGAAGTGAATACTATTGTCGATTACTCTGCACGAATCGGCATCGCGCTTCGTGTTAAGGGTTTGATGAATATCCAGTTTGTTATCATGCGCGATCAGGCAGCGGGGACATCATCGATCTATGTGCTTGAAGTGAATCCGCGATCCAGTCGTACCGTGCCGTTTATCTCGAAGGTTACCGGTGTCCCCATCGTGCAAATTGCGACTAATATCATGCTGGGCAAGACATTGAAGCAACAGGGATATAAGGCGGGTCTATGTAAGAAGCAGAATATCGTTGGTATCAAGGCTCCGGTGTTCTCCATGTCCAAACTCATCGGGGTGGATACCTATCTCGGCCCCGAGATGAAGTCAACCGGTGAAGTTATGGGTATCGATACTACGTATGAGGCGGCTCTGGTGAAGGCGTTGATGGCTGCCGGATTGATGCTTCCACCAAAAGGCACTCTGCTTTTGAGCATAGCAGATCATGACAAGGCTGAAGCATTGCCGATTATCAAAGATTTCTACGCTCGCGAGTATAATTTCTATGCCACTGAGGGCACTGCTGCTATGATTCAAGATGCAGGTATGAAGGTAAATAAGATCAGCAAGAAATTAAGCGAAGGGCGACCAAATATCGTTGATCTGATTCAGGAAGGACAGGTTTCCGGTGTAATCAATACCATGACAGGGGCGAGGGCTCCTCTGCGTGATGGTTTCTATATTCGACGGGCTGCTGCTGAAAAACGGATACCATGCTTTACCTCACTGGATACGGCTCGCGTTGCTGTCAGGGCATTGGCCGGAGGCAGCCAGTTTTATAATGTAAAACCCATGTCTGAGTATGTAGTCAAGGGGTTGTAAATGAGACTCGTATCGGCAACGATCACACAGAATACTGAAATTATGCCGAAGATTCGTCTTCTGGGACTTCTTGCTCCTGATATCGCTGGCGAAGTGCGTCCGGGGCAGTTCATTATGGTGAACTGCGGAGAGCAGCGAGTATTGCCCAGACCGATAAGTATTCACGGCACGACCGCTGCTGGCGAGGTGCTGTTACTGGTTAATATTGTCGGCAAAGGAACGGAGTGGCTGGCTCAACGCCAAGAAGGGGATAGTCTTCAGGTCATCGGACCATCGGGTAATGGTTTCACTGTATCCTCCGGTGCAAAAAATCTGCTGCTCGTTGCCGGCGGTATCGGCATTGCTCCGCTTGCTTTTCTAACTCAACAAGCAGCTTCGACCAAAGCTGTGACGTTGCTGATGGGTGCGACGACAGCGTCTCTGCTGTATCCTCAAGACAGGCTGCCACAGAATATCCATATCGTAAGGACGACCGATGACGGCAGCGCCGGGCACAGAGGGTTGGTAACCGGTGTGATGCCTGAGTATCTCAATGCTGCTGATCAGGTCTTCGCCTGCGGTCCGCTTCCGATGTACCGGAGCATCGAGTCTTTAGCACGAAGCACAGGCAAAGCACAGTTGGTGCAGGTTTCACTGGAGGTGCGCATGGGCTGCGGCATAGGCACATGCTATGGGTGCAGCATCAGAACGCTTCAGGGCATGAAAAAAGTCTGTAAAGATGGCCCCGTTTTTAGTCTCCCGGATATCGTGCTGGATGAGGTCAGAGTATAGTGGTTATCAGCAAAACGCTTCGTATTAGAACCTCGGGTGACTGTGACATTGTTGACATAACAAAAGAAGTTGCGAAAGCAGTTGACGAATCTGCTATCGCTAATGGCACGATAACCGTATTTGTTACAGGGTCAACGGCAGGAGTTACGACTATCGAATATGAGACGGGATTGGTTGCCGATTTCAAAGCTATGTGGGAGAGGATTGCTCCAGGGATATCGGATATGAACATGATCGCGCCTGAGGAGACGGCAACGGGCCCTCACATGTGAGGGCATCGCTTCTGGGGCCATCATTGGTAATACCCTTTGTCAATGGGAAATTAGCACTGGGAACTTGGCAGCAGATCGTGGTAGTTGACTTCGATAATCGTGAAAGAAGCATGGAAATTGTCGTTCAGCTCATGGGTGAATAATACTGATCAAACTCTAAAGTATAGGACACTGTAGAATAGCGTTTTAACACTGTTTTTTTAGGAATCATGCCTCTTATCTTCTGAAGCTGAGAGGTAAAACAAAAGTCGTAGACGAGACTGTTATTAAATGATAAAATTAATCTAAGAGTGCTAGAGCAGGAAAGAATAAGTATGCCAAATATGACTAAGAAAAAAGATTTGATCGCTAAGGTCGTCAGCGCCGAGTGGAAGATGTTTGCAAATGTGCCCAATATCGGGGGAAAAGCTTCGTGTCAGGAAGACTACAATACTTTTGAGATCAACAGGTACAGCCAGGTCATGAGCTGGTCGGAGGCTACTTTAGACAGCTATCTGAATGACCTGATCGAAGCGGAAGAGAATGGCCGAAATTTGGTGACGGAGAAATATGCCCGGATGATGCAGTCAACCTCACCTTCGGAATACGCGGCCATTGAGCATCTTATCCCGCGCTTGGACGCTGAAGTCCTTGCACTGATAGAGAAAATCCTTGAAATTGTGCTCAAATGGGAAGAGATGCTTGCGAAAAAATATCCTTACATTCTTCGAAGAGGGAGGCAGATTCATAGCTCAGATGATACGCCGTTTGCAACATCGTTGGAGGCCTATCTCCGGGGAGAGCTCGCTACTTATTCCCCCGTGACGATACGACTGTATTATGAAGATGTCTTAAGGCAGAAGTCGGAAAATGTGAATGGGTCTGAAGTAATCCTTCAGCATATGATGAAGCGGTACGGTTTTAACTCTCTGGAAGAGGCAAACGAGAAATTAAAAGCCGGGGTCTAAAATAAGCTACTTCTGGAGGTGGCGTTAAAAATAGGAGGTTAAAGAATGACACAGAAAGAACAAATTTTGGCGATGCAGCCCGGGCGAGAATTAAATATACAGGTGGCTGAAAAGGTAATGGGGCTTGTGATTGCAGAAGACGAGATCTTTGGCTATATGGAAAGGCGAGTTACTCCTGGATATGGAAGCTCTGTTTGGGGTCTGGTTTGTGACTACTCTGAGGATATTGCTGTCGCTGAGTTGGTGGTTGAGAAGATGATCGAGAAGGGATATAAGGATGCCGTACACTGGGCAGATTTTGGGAATGGAAAGTATACTGAAGCTGAAGCTATTTGCAAGGCGGCCTTACTGGCTGTTTTGGAGGAACATACCTTAGAAGAGGCGTCGGATAAGATTCTACGGCAGGCTCTGGGGGACGAAGAGAATAAGAGTATATAGGCAATTTATTCGGGCGAGCCTGACGGTAGCGCTATCTTAAATTGTCTTGTATGCGGTTTCCATGGAGAGACGTACTATGAGCGAAAGTATGGAAGAACTTAATGAACAGATCTCCATCCTGAGCCGGCAGGGGCGATTACGAGAAGTCGAACCTTTATTGCTGCAGGCATCGCAGCTGGCACGTCAGAAATACGGAGAGAATCACCCTGCTTATGCCACCATCCTCAACGATCTGGGAGGATTGTATCGCACTATAGGTGAGTATTCCAAGTCTGAATCGTTCTTTCTCAAGGCAATGCAGATTCTAGCCGATACAATAGGTAAAAATCACTCCGGTTACGCTACCTGCATAAATAATTTAGCCGGGATCTATCGTCTAACCGGGGATTATACCAGGGCGGAACAACTCTTCCTTGAGGCATGGGATATCTATGCCAGCACCGTAGGCGATAATCACTTCCTCTTCGCCAGTAATCTGAACAACCTGGCGCTTCTGTATCAGGATATGGGCAAGTATGAAAAAGCCGAACAATTGCAGGAACAGGCGCTGGAGATTGTTCGTCAGACAGAAGGCGAAAACAGCGATAGCTACGCTACCAGTCTGGGTAATCTGGCAGCAGTATGCGTGGCGAAAGGCGACCTTACCAGGGCTGAATCGCTTGTGCAGCAGGCTCTGGAACTATTTAGAAAGACTGTTGGTGTAGAACATCCTCATTATGTCTTTGCCCTGAGCAGTCTAGCTGGTGTCTACTATGCCAAGGGCAACTATGAAGAGGCGAAGAATCTTTATCTTCAGACTCTGGATATCCTGGACAAACTCTGGGGCAAAGACCACCCCAATTACGCGAGCAGCTTGGGAGCACTGGGGCTGTTGTATGAGAGCACAGGTGCTTATGACAAGGCAGAGGAATACTATCTTCAGGCATTGGATATTCGCGGTCGAATTCTTGGTAAAGGGCATCCCGGTTACGTTGATATCTTGAATAGGCTGGCACTCTTATATGAGAAAATGGGAAACCCTGCGAAAGCGGAGCAATTCCGATCTCAAGCTAAGGGCACTTTGTAATGATCCTTAATTAGCAGAGTGAGGTGAACGATAGTGAGAGGACTGGAAATCGCAGAGAGCTATTTCCGGGAATATGGCGTTCCCATGATAGAGCAGAAATTCAGCGATTACAAAAGCAGAATCGCTGCCGGGCTTGTGGGAGAGGGATCACAATGCTATGGATTCGATGATGAGATTTCAAGAGACCATGATTGGGGACCGGAGTTTTGTCTCTGGCTAAATCGGCAAGACTACGTGGCAATTGGCACAAAACTGGTGGATGAATTAGCCAGGCTTCCTGTCGATTTCGATGGCATTGGAACGAGGAAGGTAACTGAGTGGGGGAAGAGGAGGGTTGGTGTTTTTGAGATCAAAGAATTTTATAAAAGGTTCATTGGCTGTGACCATGTCCCGGCGACTCTCAAAGAATGGCGTTACATTCCCGAAACGGCTCTGGCTGCTGCTACCAATGGAAAGGTTTTTTCCGACCCACTCGGAGAGTTCAGCAGCTTCAGGGAAGGGCTTAAATGCTTTTATCCGGAGGATGTTAGACTGAAGAAGATCGCGTCACGGTGTATGTCTATTGCTCAGTTAGGACAATACAATTTCTTACGATGTTCTCGAAGAAATGAATTTGTTGCTGTCCAATATATCGAAGCCCAATTCTCTGCCCAGACTATCTCATTGATATTCTTGCTGAATCGGCAATACACACCTTTCTATAAATGGATGCATCGAGCGATGAAAGGATTGCCCATACTGGGGGAGGTAGTATATAAGCTATTGGGGGATATCGCTACCAGTTACGGAACAGGGAAGAAGAGCCGCCTTATCGGGGAAACCTGCGCTGTCATAATCGATGAATTCCGCAGGGAGAACCTGAGCGATTCTCCGAGCGGCTTTTTTCTGGATCATGCCCCGATTATTCAGAGCAGGATTCAGGATACGGAGCTACGAAATGCCGATGTCCGGATGGAGTAGGTCTATAGGAATTGTTCGCTTCCTTGACACTTTTTGAAAGGCGATGATAGACTTCAAGTCTATGAAACGTGTCGGTATCCTTTATAATCCAAAGACTGAGCAGGCTGTTACTTTCAGCAGTCAGGTCAAAACTTTTATGGATTCACACAATGTTGAGGTGTGGATTTGTTCATCATGGGATGAAGATACAGCAAAAGCAAAAATGGCAGGCTCCGATCTCCTAATAAGCGTTGGAGGGGACGGTACGATCCTGCGTACTGTCAGAGTTAGTATTCCGCATCCCATACCTGTCCTCGGGATTAATTTCGGCAAGCTAGGCTTTATGACCGAGTTGAAGGCTGATGAGGTATTCAAACAAATCCCTTTAGTGCTGGATGGCGCCGGCTGGATAGAGGAGAGAGCGATTCTGGAGATAAAGCTGCCCTCAAAAAACCGCACGTTTTTTGCGCTCAACGATGTTTTCGTGGGGCGCCGCAGTTCTGCACGTGTCGTGATTGTTGAAGCAAAGTTGAACGGAGAGTTCCTGGCAACGTATAAAGCTGATGGCGTTCTGGTATCAACTGCCAGCGGGAGCACCGGCTATTCGATGGCCGTATCGGGGCCTATCCTGCATCCGGAATCTCGGGAGATACTCCTCAAACCGGTCTGTGCCCATTTTACCTTCGATAAAGCACTTGTGCTATCGCCGGACACGGTTATCTCTTTGAAAGTTGCTACAACGCATGAGGCCATGATAAGTAATGACGGACAGGTGGAAATGCAATTGCAGGACGGAGATGAGATTGAGGTAAAACTCAGTGCTCAACGTGCGCGATTCTTACGATTACAGCCAAGGTCATATTTCTATCGTTCGTTGGAATCTAAATTGAGAGAGAAAGTAGTATGAAAGTTGAAAAGGCAAGAATAAGTGATGTACCTCTGATTCATGAATTAGTCAATGAATTTGCGGGCAATGGCGAGATGTTGCCGCGGGCACTCAGCGAGATTTATGAAAATTTACGCGATTTTTTTGTAATCAGAGACGAAGAGGGCAGGACGATTGCCTGTGTAGCTCTGCATCTCAGCTGGTCTGATCTGGCAGAGATCAAGTCGCTTGCAGTGCACGGCAAACATCAGAAACAGAAACTGGGATCGGAACTGGTTCATGCCTGTCTTGATGAGGCCAGGGAAATCGGTATACCCACGGTTTTCTGTCTGACGTATAAACCGGCGTTTTTTGAAACGTGTGGTTTTCACGTTGTTGATAAAATGGAGCTACCGCGCAAAGTCTGGTCGGAATGTTTCCGCTGTCCCAAATTCCCCGATTGTGATGAAGTTGCGCTTATTTGTACTCTCGCTCAAATGGAGGCAAAATAATGCTGGTAGAACGAACAACGAGCAGTAAACAAATCTATGAAGGCATTGCAGTGAAGCTCAGGGTGGAGACTGTACAAAAGTCCAACGGCCACAAAGCCACACGCGAGATTGTTGAACATGCCAATTGCATAGCTGCCGTGGTGCTCGATAATCAAAATCATGTGCT
>DIKB01000111.1 GCA_002421445.1 Dehalococcoidia bacterium UBA5629
TCGTTATTTTTGGCTGCGGAGTGAACTGATCGCACGATGTTTGAGGCGGATTGAATGTCCACTTGACGGTGTCCCGGTGCGAAAACGAGGCCGAGTAAGTCTGCGCCGACCCAACTGGCGAAGAGTGCATCCTCAATCGTGGTCAGGCCGCAAATCTTCACTTTTGTCACAGTAGTTTCCTCAGTTTCGCTGCGATATTTACCGAAGCCATAAGCGCCTCGCCGATGAGTACGGCATCAACGCCGCATTGCTTCATCCATTGTATATCCCAGCGGGTTTTTATGCCGCTTTCGCTGACGATGATTCTATCTTTGGGTATAAGCGGGCATAAACGTTCCGTTGTGGAGATATCCACGTTGAACGTTTTGAGATCGCGATTATTGATGCCGATAATATAAGCACCGCTATCGATGGCGATCTCAGTTTCATGTTCGTTGTGTACTTCGACAAGACACTGCAAATCAATCTCACGGCTTAGAGTAAGCAACGAATTGAGCTGTTCCGGCTGGAGCA
The DNA here is from genome assembly GCA_002421445.1 of Dehalococcoidia bacterium UBA5629. Taxonomy (GTDB): domain Bacteria; phylum Chloroflexota; class Dehalococcoidia; order GIF9; family UBA5629; genus UBA5629. The sequence goes on from DIKB01000111.1 coordinate 514, forward strand.
TGGCGACAATAAAGAGTACAGCATCGGCACCGTACGCACGCGATTCATATAGCTGATATGGATCGTGGATAAAATCCTTTCTCAACAGCGGCACTTTTCGCGGCTTCAGGGCGCTGTCGATCGCTTTCAGAAATTCGATATTGCCCTGAAAGTGCAGTGTCTCAGTGAGCACCGAGATTGCGGCGACACCGCAGGCAGCGTAGGTTCCGGCTATCGCCACCGGATCGAAATCGGCACGGATGACGCCTCTCGATGGCGATGCTTTCTTCACTTCCGCGATTATACGGATGTCACCACCGCGGAGCGCTGCGGCGAAATCGAGCGGCGGGGGTTGCTGCTGCGCCTGTTGCATGATACGTTCAAGCGGTACGCGGCGTTTTCTCGCCTCAAGCTCAGGCAGATTGTCCTGCACTATCTTCTCAAGTATCACTTGCTGATTTCCTTCCTGTTTGTGTATTCGATAAGCTGATTGAGCTTTTCCAGCGCTTTACCGCTGTCAATTGCCTGTGCTGCCATTTGCACACCCTGCTTAAATGTCTGCGCTTTATCGCCGGCGATGAGCGCTGCGGCTGCGTTGAGAAGCACGATATCCCGCTGCGGCCCCTGTTTACCCGATAGTATAGCTCTTAATAGTTCGGCGTTTTCCTGTGCGTTGCCTCCCTTAAGCGTCTCCGGAGAGGCTTTTGCCAGACCCGCGTCCTCCGGAACAATATCATAGCTTTTTATCGTACCATCTTTAAGTTCGCAGATATGAGTACTGTCTGTAATGGTAAGCTCATCAAGCCCATCCTTGCCATGAACGATGAGCGCATGTCTGCTGCCCATGATGCGGAGCACCTGTGCCAATTTTTCGGTCAGTGCTACATCCGGGACGCCTATTACCTGATGTTTGGCTCCTGCCGGATTGGTTAACGGCCCGATGATATTGAATACGGTACGGATGCCGATCTCACGACGGGGAGCTGCTGCGTATTTCATTGCCGGGTGGAATGACTGTGCGAATATGAATGCGATACCTGTTTCAGCGATGCATTGCTGAACCTCTTTATCGGTGATATCTATTTTTACGCCGAGGGCTTCCAGCACATCGGCGCTGCCGCATCGGCTGCTCATGGCTCTATTGCCATGCTTGGCTACCTTAAGTCCTGTCCCGGCAACGACGAAGGCGGCGGCGGTCGAAATATTGAATGTAGCGGCGTTGTCCCCTCCGGTACCGCAGGTGTCAACGATGGTATCGGATGCGGCTACTTTGACTGATCGTGCGCGCATCGTCTGAACGAGTCCGGCGATCTCTTCCACCGTCTCTCCTTTACATCGGAGCGCGGTGACGAAAGCTCCGAATTGTGCTGGCGTTGCTTCATTATTCATGATCTCGTCCATAACATTCGCCGATTGCTCCATGGATAGCGATTTTCCTGATATCAGGAGTGATATGGCTTCCCTAATCATTGTTTTTACCTCCGTTGATGAAATTTTGCAACATAGTCTTACCCATCGGGGTCATAAAGGACTCAGGATGGAATTGAATACCTTCGATCGGGTACTCGCGATGTCTTATTCCCATGATGGTGCCGTCATCGGTGAAAGCGGTGATCTCCAGACAATCCGGTACTGTTTCTCGCTGGACAGCCAGAGAATGATAGCGGATCACCGAACAGGGATCGGGAACATTGGTGAACACTCCTCTGCCGTCGTGGTGTATCTGCGATGATTTGCCGTGCATGATAGCTTTAGCGCGGCTGACGGTAGCGCCGAATGTATGGCCGATGCACTGGTGGCCGAGACAGACTCCGAGTATCGGAACGATGCCGGCGAAGTGGCTGATGACATCATTGGATATGCCTGCCTGTAACGGAGTCGATGGTCCGGGCGAAATGACGATATGATGGGGATGCATATTCTCAATGGCATCAATAGTGATTTTGTCATTGCGTACCACGTGGACGTTCTGACCCAGTTCGCTCAGATATTGAAATAGATTGTAGGTAAAGCTATCGTAGTTATCGATCAGCAGCAACATAGCTCCTCCCTGTCGATACGGCTTTTTCTGCCTGATTTATGGCTTTCAGCAGCGCCATTGCTTTATTCAATGTCTCCTCATATTCCCGTTCCGGTACGCTGTCATGGACTATGCCGCATCCCGATTGCACATAGACGATGTCCTGTTTCATTACCATGGTGCGGATTGCGATGGCCATATCCATATTCCCCGAAGTTGAAAAATAGCCGACAGCGCCAGCGTACGGCCCACGTTTTTCCTGCTCGAATTCGCTGATGATCTCCATTGCCCTGATTTTTGGAGCGCCGGAGACGGTGCCGGCGGGGAAACATGCCCGCAGTGCGTCGAAACAGGTCAGATCACGCCTCAACTTTCCCTGCACATGAGTGACTAGATGCATGACGTGCGAATACCGCTCGACGTCCATGAGATCGCTTACCTCAACGCTGCCCGGTTCACTCACCCGTCCGATGTCGTTTCTGGCAAGATCGACTAGCATGATATGTTCGGCGCGTTCCTTTTCATCGGTTTTCAGTTCCTGTTCCAACCTGATATCTTCCTCGTCTGATTTTCCTCGCGGACGTGTGCCGGCGAGGGGGCGGGTCATGACCATGCCATCCTCTACTCTGACCAGCACCTCCGGCGATGCTCCTATTATCTGAAAATCCTTGAGATCGAGGAAGAACATGTAGGGTGATGGGTTTACGGTACGGAGCGCTCTATAAAGATCGAAAGGGGAAGCGTTTGTCTGCTGTGCAAGCCGCTGTGAAAGTACGACCTGGATTGCCTCGCCTGCGGCGATGTAATCTTTAATTTTGAGTACACTGGATTCAAAGTCTTTTCTGGTGAAATTCGACTGGGTCTGGTACGTGTGCGTTGGGGCGATGCTGTGAGATTCTACATGATCGAGAGGCTGATTGAGCCGTTCGATGAGCGAGTCAATTTTTTTCACTGCGCCCTGATAGGCATCGTCAATGTCGCCATCAAGGCGTACATGGCTGACCACTTTGATTTTGTGAGTAACGTGATCAAAAACAAGAAACGTATCCGTGAGCATGAATACTGCTTCAGGGATTCCCTGCGGATCGTTTGCCAGCAAGGGCAATCTTTCAAAATGGGCGGCGGCTTCATATGACAGATAGCCGACTGCGCCTCCGCAAAAACGCGGCAGCCCGGGCACAGATACCAGCGTGCGGGTGCTCAACTCTTTTTCAATAACAGTCAGCGGATCGATAGTATTGTCTTTGTCGGTTGTGATAACGGCATACGGCTCAGTGCCGATGAAGCTGTATCGTGCCAATCGCTGACCTCCTTCGACGCTTTCGAGCAGGAAGGAATATCCGTTCCTGTTCACTTTGAGGAACGCCGATACCGGCGTCTCGAGATCAGCAACGATATCCCGGTATATTGGGATGATGTTGCCTTCATGTTTCCTCATCTTCACTTCTTCCAGTGTAGGGTGGTACATATGGTTTCCTCCTGAATAATAAAACCTCTTCGTCTTTAGGGACGAGGAGGTTTTCCCGTGGTGCCACCCTAATTAATTATCTGCAGCGATGCTGATAATCATCTTATTTGGAATACGGCCTCTTTTTGAGGCTATACTCCGGACTTCGATAACGGTGTCCTTTCCGTCAAAGCCTACTCGTGTTACCTTTCGGTTTGCAGCTTCCGAGGCCATTCACTCTCTGCGCAGGCACCGGCTCACACCTTCCCCGGCTCTCTGAGCCTCGCTGGAGACTTACTATTCTCGTTCCTTGCCTTTGGTGTATTCAGTTGTTACGGTTGTTTATTTCGGTAGAGTTACTCTCCTTCCAACTGCAAGCGCTACTTTTGACAGTTCCTTCATAACCTGTGCCAGCGTTGCGGTTGAGATTGTCTGACTGGCGTCACTGATGGATTCGGTTGGTGAATAGTGAGCTTCAATAATGAGCCCATCTGCTCCGCAAGCGATGGCAGCTCGGCTCATAGCCGGTACAAGGCTGGCCGCACCTGTTCCATGGCTCGGGTCGACGATTACCGGTAGATGTGTTCTCTCTTTAAGGTAGGGCACGGCATTGAGATCAAGCGTGAATCTCAGATCGGTGGAAATACCTCTGATGCCGCGTTCACACAGGATAACCCGTTCATTTCCTCCCGCCATAATATACTCTGCGGCAAGAAGAAATTCGCTGTAGGTAGCGGAGAGGCCGCGTTTGAGTAGAACCGGTTTTCGTGTTTTACCCACCTCCCGCAGCAGCGGGTAATTCTGCATATTGCGCGATCCGATCTGGATGCAATCAGCATATTCGACAATGAGTTCAACATCCTGTATATCGATAACTTCGGTGATTGTGGGCAATCCGGTTTCAATCGATGCTGCTTTCAGATACTCAAGCCCCTCTTCTCCCAGCCCCTGAAAGTCGTAGGGCGACGTCCTCGGTTTGAAGGCTCCGCCGCGGAGTATTGTGGCTCCGGCAGCCTTTATCTCATGTGCGATGCGGATAATCTGTTCCTCGCTTTCGATGCTGCATGGCCCTGCCATCACGGCGATATCTTTCCCTCCGACGGTTACTCCATTGATATCGACAACCGTTTGTGTTGCTTTGTAGCTGCGGCTGGTCAGCGGGTGGTCGGGTTTGTGGGGCGGGGTGAGCGCAGATGCCGACCGTCCTGTTTTTATTGATGCTATATTACTATGTGTACTCATTGTCTTAACTCCTCTGTTTCGGTAGAAATAAAAAAACCCTTCTGGTGTGTCCAGAAGGGGTTTTTGGTTATCTTTGTTATCTTTATAATTAATCTGCTGTTTTAGGACAAAACCCTCCCAGACACATCGGTAAATGTGTACCACCAAAAGTAATACGCAAAATTGGTCTGGGATTTATTGGTCATATTCACAATGTACTCATATTACATGAATCTAAAAAGCATGTCAAATATCCTGCTGCTGGCTGCTTGCAGCGGGATTCTCCTCGTTATATTCTTCTGGTGCTGCTATTTCGGCGGGTTCATTCTGCCCTTGTTCTTGTATTTCCCCTTCTTCCTCTTCTTCCGGAGTCGTTTCAGGGAAGTCTTTGCGGGCACGAAGCTCTTCGATCTTTCTCAACGGACGTTCAAGCTGGGAGCGACGGGTGGAGATCAGGTTAGTATATTCATCTTGAGCTTCCTTGAGTTTTCTTCCCATCTTGCCCATCGATGCTGTAAATTTATCCCACTGTTTCCTGAAATCATTCAAGTGTGCGAGAATTTCACTGGCAGTCTTCTCGAGGTTAAAATTATCTATCGCCTGCCTGATGATGGCGAGTATGGCATATAATGTCAACGGTGAGCATAGCACCACTCTGTTCTTTAGTGCGTCGTCGATGATGGTGTAATCGTTTTCGTTAATGAAGCGGTATACCTGTTCATTCGGTATAAAGACGAGCACGTACTCTACTGTTTTGGCATCGGGATTGATGTATTCTCTGCTGGTAACCTCTTTTATTCGATTTCTGGCATCTTTCAGGAACTGTGCCTTATATGTCTGGCTATCGGTTTCTGATTCGGTCTCCAGACACCGGATATAATTATCGATGGGGAATTTGATGTCCATGTTCAATTTTAGTCCCTGAGGCAGGAGGAAAGTGAAATCGGGACGGCTGGAAGTGCCTTCGATTGTCTTTTGTTTGACATAATTGACGCCCTCGATGAACCCGGACAGTCTGAGGACATCCTCTGCCATGCGCTCACCCCACTGTCCCCGTGCCTTTGTGCCTGCCAGAGCCAGAGCCAGTTTCCCTGTGGTTTGCTGCAATTGTCCCGTTTGTTTCGCGTTTTCTTTAAGTTGTGTTTCCAGTTCCGAGAATTTGCCCTGGCGGTCCTTCTCTAATTTAAGGACAAGCTGCTCCATATTAGACAGATTGGCTTTCACATCCAGGAGAGTCTGGTCAATCAATTGTTTCTTAGTTTCAAGGTTCTGTTCAGTAAGTGATGTCCGCTGTTCCAGCTTGGCATCTGCCAGTTGCAGAAGCTGTCCACTGGTGAATTCCAGCGAACTGCGTGATAAGGCAGCGACGTTCTTCTCCATTTCTGCCGTAATGGAGGAGAGATCCTGACGGTAGTAAGGCCTGATTACCCTTGTGATGATAATTGTCAGTATAACGCCCAGAACCAGGCCGCCGGCAAAAGCGATAATATATGACATATAGTCCATAGTCTACCTCCACATAGTATATTTTATATATACTTGCTCTGCGATAACCGGACAGTAGGTCGCATCAAATATAATAGTACTTGTATCTTCGCAGGTTTTCAATGCCCCGGAACTGCCCCGGAACTGAATTTTCCTTACTATTAACAAACCTGATTCCAGATCGACCGGTGAGCTATTATAGTCTCTTTTTC
>DIKB01000125.1 GCA_002421445.1 Dehalococcoidia bacterium UBA5629
TGCCTCGCTCCCAACTGATGAAGCTGTACTATCAATAACAAAGGATGCACCCATCTTCAAGTATGATTTGGATGATTTTCTTAAACTCAGTGACACTGATATTCATCATAGGGTAGTTGAAGCCAGTGTTGTAATCGAGCAACTCATCGCACAACATGGTCTTGGCTTTTCACAAGCAACAAAAGTTCTCCATACTGTTTATCCGAAAATATTCCCAATGATTGACAGCATGTTGCAGGGAGCATATCAATCAATTCATAAGAAATGGATGCAAAATAATATTGAACAGATCCTCTTTGATTACTATATAAACTTAAAGTCAGAACCTACAATGCAGAACCTAGCCAATATCTATGATGAAGTAAAACACTTACATTTAACAAAGGTGAGAGTATTCGACATCATCTGGTGGTCATATCTGAAAGCAATGAAGTTGAGTGCTGAAAACAAAACTACTTGGCATAGCTTACATAGATACGGGCAACCGATTGAGACTATTTAATCGTGATCTTCTTGTCTCGAGGAATTGATAGAAGTCCAACAAGCACTAGCAGCTAACCATATCATATTTTAATAAATGGATGGGTATTAGGCTATGGGGAGTGTAATTACTGGAAAATGCTGAAGACATAGCTTATTTATTTTTGTCTGAATTAGTTTCCTTTATGTCCTTGGTTAAAAATGAAATAACAACATTTATTATAACGACTAAGAAAAATAGACCTATTGCATATTCAGTATAAAAAAGAGCAGCTTTACTAATGTCGCTAGGTTTCTCGGCAATACCTAATGGTGTTAGAGTGCCCACACTCCATCGAAGGGCATCCCATATCTGGAGTTGACTGTCTGTGTAGTAAGGCCATGACTTGCATAGATGTCCAATTACCCCAAATATTATAGCGATTTCGATATAGTTCAAGAGCACTATAAAGATAATTCTTGGTGCTTTTGCTTCTAATTTCGGAACAAAAGTTAAATGCCACCATGTTTGAATTATATCTACTAGCCGCAAGGAAAGGATCGTAATGAAAAATATTTTCATTAATTGCGGGTAATCATAACCACTGATCGGATTGCTTCTATAAAGAAAGTTAAGTGTACCAACAATTATCAATTCTAAAACTAGCCAGCTAAGAACATAGATATCAACTACACATCGCGATTTGCTCCACCTTTTAATTTTTTTGATATAGGTTAAACACGATAACCAGCGAAGGATGCAGAAAAAACGGTCTAGAAAAGGGTAAATGATCCCTTCATCTTGGCAATACTTAGGCGGAGATTGTTCTCGGTTTTTGTATACTTCTCGGATAATCTAAAGAGATAACGAAGAGCTTCACACACCTTGCACTTCATATTTCGCATTATATCACTCCTTTCGAACATCAACCTTTAAATTCTCTCTTGACCTTCTCCACGATCTCAATTAGCCTCGACAAATCGCATCATAATGAAAATAACGGAGAGGATTCATATGACAAAACAATCAGTGGACATGGCTACACGAATTACAGATATCGAGAGGAGATTAACAGGTTTAGAAAAGGCAACTAAGAAGATAGCTCGCAAGAAAAGGGACTATACCGATGAACAAAGAGCAGCCATTCGAACACGACTTCTCGCAGGTCAGGAAGCAGCTCGCAAACGATTTGTAAGTGATATTGATGATATAAAGATTATCCAGTCATCATCTGATAAGCCTACTGAGACAAAACAAGCAGTTAAAGCTAAAAGACTCAAAAAGCAATCAGAGCCAGTTGTATCTTAGTTAATTGTGTAAAGGAGAATTATAATGGTGATTAATTTAGCTTCAAAAACCGAGCATGCATCTCATAAGCCCTTGGTCACTAGTTCAAATCTAGTCGCTGCCACCAGTCATTAATTCTGCCATCTTCGTTCACTGAGCGGAGTCGAAGTGTACATCAGAGCCGCTTATCGTTGTCATTCTGAGCTTGCCGAAGAATCTCCTATTTCTTATCAGATAAGGAAACATTATCCCCAGCCAGTTAAAAATATGATACCATTAAACTAGTGAAGGTTAGAGATATCATAAAATTGATTGAGGCAAACGGATGGTATCTTATCGTGACTAAAGGAAGCCATAGACAATATAAACATGCTGTAATACCGGGACGCGTAACGATAGCAGGTCATCCTAATGATGATTTATCACCGGGGACCGCAAACAGTATTATGAAGCAAGCCAGACTGAAGGAGAGGAAATAAAATGCATCGATTTCTTATTGTTATTGAAAAGGCAAACAGCAACTATTCGGCATATTCTCCTGATCTCGCAGGCTGCATAGCTACAGGCACTGACAGGGAAGAAGTGGAGCGAAATATGCATGAAGCTATTGAGCTACATGTGCGCGGATTAAAAGAGGACAATCTGCCTGTTCCGGAATCCAGTTCATTTGCTGAATACGTAGTTGTTAAATAAACAACAAGACAAGATCTCGTTGTCATTCTGAGCTTGCCGAAGAATCTCCCGTATCTTTACTGAATGCGTAGCTGTGAAATAAATATAGTATAACGCGCACAAGAACGATATATACCACGCAATAGCTTATCTAATTTGCTATAATTGGTTATATGGTGCGCAGTATAGTATGACACGTCTTCCCGTTGTCAATTTCAGGACAATGGAAAAAGTGCTTTTAAATCTTGAATTTCAGATAGTCCGTCAGAAAGGTTCTCATGTTTTTTACCGTCATGAAGATGGACGGGTGATGTTCTCGGCATCTGGCTGGTAAAAGGTAAGGAAAAGGGGCTGCCTTTCCGTCTACGAGGTTGCTCCAATGCGGTGACGCTGTCGCTGTACTGCATCCACAGCAGCGGCGATACCTCCGCCAATCTCTCTGAGTAATCGCTAAAGCTGATGCTGTCTTTTCTGATCGAGTTAGCTGATCTTTCCCAGTCTGTAGGCAGCGATAGCGGCATCAACCAGATACCAGACTCCGCCGGCTCCCATGGTTATCATCTTGAGAATCCCTAATCCCACCTGTCCTCTGTAAAAGCGGTCGAATCCGAGATAACCGACCGTGACTGAGATAATGAAAATGGTTAACTGGCGCGACCATTCCTTATTTGTTTCCATTTTAGGCTCCTCCTTTATTTCACTCGCATCATTTTCTATGAACAGCTCATGGTGTAAGCTCAGTCCGCTTTCTTCGGCAACCAGCCTTTCTTTTTTACCCACCAGAACGATAATGCAGTCGCTATTAACGTGGACGCGATGATAAGGGTGAGGTACCAGCCTGCATCATCCGGTTTCATATCGAACGCGGCATTGCTCATAATCGTCGCCAGAGTATTGGGGACGAGGATAGCCGTGCCCAGCACAGTCAGATAGGTCATGACCATTGCCATCCTGTTGTTAAGTGCCTGCAATTGATTATTGTAGATCGATTGCAATACTTCGAGCCCTGAAGCCAGCACTTCGGACATATGCTCGGCAAGGCCGATCTGCCTGTTGACGTCTTCAGCGAGATATCCCATTCGATCTAGCAGTTGCGGGTCGTTGGTTAATAACTCCGCATCGCCGTAACGCAAATCATGAAGGACGTCAACGGTCTCCCAGAGCGCATCGAGGTAAACTATCAGTGCATGTTTCATCCCGTATATCTGAGGGCCGAGCAAATCGCGCGGTGTCTGCGGGTCCATGAGGCTTTTATTGAGATCATCGCCATGCTCTTCAATCTGCCGGAGATGCTCGAAGTTGCGATCGTTATTTTGATCGATAATGCGAATCAGCAGCAACGTCAGCCGATCATCATCGTTGGCCTCGATCGGTATTTTCTTTAATATTTTGGGCGAATACCGGCGTAATCGGCTGAATCTCCTGTCAACCGACAGCGGGTGGATGGTCATTATCAAGTTCTTCTGTATCAGGAGCAGGACTTTATGAGGTTGGACATCCGGGTGGTCATACATCCTGATTTGTACGGAGGGGATCTTGATGCCCATCTCCGTCTCAAAATCTTCATATAAGATATTGTG
>DIKB01000036.1 GCA_002421445.1 Dehalococcoidia bacterium UBA5629
ATATAATCAAAAATATCAATTGGGCTTTAAAGTCGTCGAACTGTGCTCAATATTTATGGCTAATTGTAAAATCAGGGCGGTTGCACTGCCGTATATGCGCGAGCTCCGGACGAAATTGAAAGAGACGATAGATCTTTCTGTACTTTATGATAACAAACGAGTTTGTATTGAACGTCAGGATGGTGTTTATGAGGTCAAGGCAACAGATATACCCGGGAAACCTTCTCTCTTACACGCGAGCGCATCCGGTAAATTATTTTTTGCATATATGGCTGAGGAGCAAAGAGATAAATTAATTGATGAAATGAATCTAGTCAGATACACTTCAAATACTATTACGAACCGTCAGGAGTTGCGTCAGCAGCTTGAGAAAATTCGTACCCAAGGCTTTTCTTGCAGTTATGAAGAGTTGACCGAAATGGTTAATGCCGTGGCTGCTCCTATTAGGGATCGATCAGGCGAGGTCATTGCATCTCTCAGTATTTGGGGTCTGGTCACTCATTTCTCGCGGGATAAAATGAATGAGTGTACTGCGCTTATTATCAGCGCTGCAAAACGAATTTCCGTGGAATTGGGCTATCGAGATGAGTCTAGTGGGCTTTGATCGGCATATACTGTCAGTCGTCTAAAAGATGGCGGGCTATTTTTACATAACTGGTCTTGTCATTGTATATATTAAAAGGAGGTAATCGCTTATGATCCAGGCGTTGTACATTACGCTGATAGGGATGTTGATCGTTTTCGCCTGTCTGGGAGTGGTGATGCTGGTGATGCTGATCATCGGCAAGATATTCCGTGCCAAAAACCCTGAATCTGAAACAAAATAGCTTAGACAATATTACAAGGAGTCATGTTTAATGGAATTACAGAATTTATTTGGCATATTCAGTTTCACCTGGCAGACGGCGGTGATGCTGATTATCGCCGGTATTTTAATTTATCTGGCGATAGCTCGTGATGTGGAGCCGGTTTTGTTACTGCCCATAGGTGCAGGCATTATACTGGCTAATATACCTCTGGCAGGGCTTACTGAGGCGAATGGCATACTTGGTCTTCTAAGAAAAGCCGGCATTGAAACCGAGTTATTCCCCCTGCTTATCTTCATCGGTGTCGGCGCTATGATCGATTTTGGCCCCGTGCTGGCGCGTCCGTCACTGGTGTTGCTTGGTGCGGCGGCTCAATTCGGCATTTTCGGCACTTTTCTATTGGTCTATATGATAGGAGATGGCTGGCTGCATTTGATGCCGTTTACCCTTAAGCAGGCTGCCTCGATCGGTGTCATCGGTTCGGCTGATGGGCCGACATCAATTTATGTTTCCAGTTTGCTTGCTCCTGAATTGCTCGGTCCAATTGTTGTAGCGGCCTATTCTTATATGGCGCTGGTGCCGATTATCCAGCCTCCAATTATGCGGCTACTTACCACAAAAAAAGAACGGAATATCAGGATGTCATCGAAAGCCGGGGAAGTATCCAAGAGAACCAAGATACTATTCCCGATTGTCACTATTATTGTTGTTGGTCTCGTTGCCCCGATGGCAACTCCACTTATCGGTTTCCTGATGTTCGGCAACCTGCTGCGTGAGAGCGGTGTCGTAGCTAGATTGGCTTCGACTGCTGAGAATGAGCTAGTCAATATCGTTACTATTTTGCTGGGACTTACCATCGGTGGCATGATGCCTGGCAGTGAGTTTCTTAAACCTCAAACAATCATGATCTTTGTCATGGGTATCGTTGCTTTTGCTCTCGATACGGCTACGGGAGTTATCTTCGGTAAGATCATGTGTCTTGTTTCCAAGGGTAAAGTCAATCCACTCATAGGTGCTGCCGGAATATCGGCTTTCCCCATGGCGGCCAGAGTTGCCCAGAAGGTGGGGCTGAAAGAGAATCCTCACAACCACTTATTGATGCAGGCTGCGGGTGCTAATACAGCCGGGCAGATAGCTTCAGTGGTTGCCGGTGGTGCAATCCTGGCGCTTTTGCTCTGATAACCTGGCTATGGAATCTGAGTAAATAAATATTTGGCCCGGGGGTTTATTATTCAGGGGCTTTCGGCATCAGGAAGATTATAGGAATTGTAATCGCCAGAATGATGCTCATTCCCCAGAAGACAATAGTAAAGCCGCGGGCCATATCATTTGTTCCCTGGAGAACCAGTGTAGCGATGGAAATGCTTATGGCTCCGCCGCTTTGCCTGAACATTCCCCGGACTCCGGTTATTGTTGCTGCTCTTTTTGGCATAAGTTCAATGCAGGCGTTGTTGGCTGCAGGTATAGCCAGTCCCATTCCCATGCCTGTGATTGTCATAACCAGCACCAGCAACCATGTGGCGTTGATGTGAAGCCCATCAATGTTTAGACCGGGAGCTTCTATTCCGAGGAATGCAAGGCTTAAAACTATCAATATCGTACCTATGATCATAGGTCGGCGGTAGCCCCAGCGTACTAAGAAGAAGCTGGCAACAGCTGAGACGAGCATCATGGTAATCGATTTCGGCGTCAGAATGATGCCGCTGTTGATTGTGGACATGCTGTATATGCTCACGGCATACAGCGGAATCAGCGACGCTATGCTGAATATACATGCGCCGAGCGCAAAGTTGAAAATATTGGCTGCCAGGAAAGGTCTTTCATGGAGTACTTGAGGATCAATAATGGGATCTCTGGCTTTGCTTTCGTGCCGTATGAACAGGATAATCAATGCAATGCCGGCAGCAAATAACAATGCCGTTCCGATCCAGTCCTGCGGGCTCTTGCTATTGCCTATGGTACTGATCGCTATCATAATCGCTGATATTCCCGATGTGAATAGTCCGATCCCAAGACCGTCAAAATTTGCATGCTCTCTCTTGCCCGGACGTAACAGGATAGCTGCAATGATCATAGCAAGTACGCCAAGCGGGATATTAAGCCAGAAGATTGATCTCCAGCCAAAGGCATGTACCATCCATCCTCCCAGGTTTGGGCCGATGATTTGTCCAATGGGGAAGATGCTGGAGAAAAATCCTATTGCGCGTTGTCTGGAGTGAGGGAATTCATCAATGACCACTCCGGTTGCTGCCGGCAGAAATGCGCCGGCTCCCATGCCCTGTATACAGCGCGCAGCGATGAGTGTCTGAATGTTGGGCGCAATTGCGCAAAAGAACGATCCTGCTGTAAAGAGCACCAGCGCTGCTATCAGTGTGAACTTTCTCCCCAGGATATCGCTTGCTTTACCGGCCAGTGGCATTACTACAGTAGATGCCAGTTGAGAAATACTGAGTACCCATCCTGCCAGCACTAATGATGCGTTAAATGAGGTAGTGATAATAGGAAAAGCAACGGCTACTGAGGTGCCGCTGATTGCCGACAGCAGTAAAGCTATACTGGCGACGGCATAGATAACATATTTGGACATGGCGATTAGTCTACCGTAGAATTGTGAGTATTGTAAACCGACAATGATATTAGAGACATCTATGGATGAGACTAAAGTGCATCATAATTTTCTAAAGCGTTCCATGATGGGGATGACTGACCCTACCCCCGTTAATTCTGAAAGAGGAAGAAAATAAGACAGTGGAACAGTGGACACGCCGTTCGAAAACCAGTCAGGCCCTGGCATTGCGGGCACGGGATTGTGCTGGGGTGCGGGGCTGGCAAGACCAACACCGCCGTAGCGCAGGAATTACGCGTCTGTAGGCCGACGGTCGGCAAGTGGCGGAGGCGGTTTCTGGAGCGTGGATTTGACGGACTGTTAGGCGAATCACGCACGGGAGCGCCGCGCGCAATCATCGATGAGGATGTAGAGCGGGTATTGGCGCTGACTTTGGAGAGCCAACCACGCGATGCGACACATTGGAGCACTCGGTCTATGGCAGAGCATTCGGGCCTCAGCCGTAGCACTATTAACAGGATATGGCGTGCCTTTGGCCTACAGCCGCACTGCACCGAAACCTTCAAGCTCTCTAGTGTAGTATCACCGTAATATCTTGCCAATGAGTCTAAGGTCGCTTATTGTAAAGCTGTCTTTGAGACACTACACTAGATTTTCTCGAATAACGGCAACCTGTAGTTACGGGGTTGCCTCTCATAATCTCATTGTTGCATAATTTAGTATTAGCTGTCTCTCGTGCTGAGTGAAATTCAGTAACACATTCTTCTGTACCCGGCATAACGGGAACGCCGGCTTTTTTCATGTGACGCCGGGCTTCGATTTTATTGCCCATCAATGCGATGACGTGGCTGGACGGGCCGATGAATTTTATTTTCGCTTTCTCACAGGCGTAGGCGAAATTCGGGTTTTCCGAAAGAAATCCGTATCCGGGATGTATCGCGTCCGCGCCGCATTCCTGGGCTGTACCTATAATCGCTTTTATATTGAGATAGCTCTTCGATGCGGGGCTGGGTCCGATATAATAAGCTTCGTCTGCATACCTGGCAAAGAGAGCATCTTTATCGGCATCGGAGTAGACTGCCACCGATTTAATGCTCAGTTCACGGCAGGCACGCATGAGACGTATGGCTATCTCACCGCGGTTGGATATGAGCACTTTGCGTATCATTTCAATCCACTACCATGAGAATATCGCCCGTCATGACGACATCGCCATCGAAGATATGCACCTTCTTGACCGTACCGCTGTGTGTTGCCTTGATTTCATTCTGCATTTTCATAGCTTCAATAACTGCGACAGTATCGAGTTCTTTGACATGGTCGCCCTGCTTAGCATTGACGCTCAATACCATACCATGCATGGGCGATATGATAGCTCCCTTCGGCATCTCTTTGGGCTGGGTGGGTTTCTCTACTGTGATTATTTTACCGAGCGTGGTTGATATCTTCACACTTAAAATCTCTTCATCTACATCGACGCTGAATTCCGAAGGAAATACCGGAGGCTATGAACTTCCTTTGGGTGTTTCAACTTCGATGGGGATGATTTCCTCTTTCAGTTCACCTCTGAGAAACTGAACGGCAACCTGAGGAAATAATGCGTAGGTGACAAGGTCTTCATCGCTGTGGATGATGCCCATTTTGTGTCCGTTTTCCCGTAAAGTCTCCAGTTCCGGTTTCAATGCATCGGCGGGACGGGTTGTGATGGGGCGTTTATCGCCGATGACGGATTTGCGAACGTTCTCATTGATTTCGCCCGGGGGTTGGCCATAGTAGCCGAGGAGATAATCCTTGACCTCTTTGATTACCTGCTTGTATCGCTGTCCGGCAAGCACGTTTAGCACTGCCTGAACACCGACAAGCTGACTTGTCGGCGTTACCAGTGGAGGATATCCCAGATCGGCGCGTACGCGCGGGACCTCTTCGAGGACATCATTAAGCTTATTGAGGGTATTCTGTTCCCTCAACTGACTGATCAAGTTGGAGAACATACCTCCGGGTATCTGGTGAATAAGGACGCTGATATCAGGACGTATCGCTTCAGCGGGGAATAACATTCTGTATTTTACGGCTATCGTGGCGAAGCGCTGCCCGATTTCATAGACAGTCTCAAGATCAAGCCCGGTATCATGCTCCGTATTTTTCAGTGCTGCGATGATGCTTTCCGTTGGCGGTTGTGACGTTCCCAGTGCGAATGCGGAGAATGCGGTATCGAGTATATCAATGCCTGCTGTTGTTGCTGCGTAATAGCTCATGCTCGCCATCCCGCTCGAATAATGAGAGTGCAGGTCAAGCGGCACATGGATACGTTGTTTTATGGCATGTACAAGCTCGGTTGTCGCCGCAGGCGTTATCAGCCCTGCCATATCCTTGATACAGATGGAGTCGCAACCCAGCTTTTCCATCTGAGCTGCGAGATCGGTGAACATGGCAACGGTGTGTATAGGGCTTGTCGTGTAACAGATGGTTCCCTGTGCATGTGCACCGTGTTTTTTTACCTCTTTGACAGCGAGTTCGATGTTGCGTATATCGTTGAGTGCATCGAATATTCGGAAAACATCGATGCCGTTCTTCACGGCGAGCCGGATAAACTCTTTAACGACATCGTCGGGGTAATGGCGGTAACCGACGAGGTTTTGCCCGCGAAGCAGCATTTGCAGTTTGGTGTTCTTGATCTTTGTTTTGAGCATGCGCAGCCGCTCCCACGGATCCTCATTCAGAAATCTGATGCAGGTATCAAAGGTAGCGCCTCCCCATGCTTCCAGTGAGAAAAAACCGACTTTATCGAGCTTTTCCGCCACGTCGAGCATATCGCCCGTTCTCATACGGGTGGCAATGAGCGATTGGTGTGCATCGCGAAGCGTTGTATCGGTTATACGTATGCCCATTTTGTTATCTCAAGCTCCCTTCTTTACTTTATCGCAGATATGATCAACAACGGGACAAAATATATGTGATGGTGTGCATTATACGATAAGTGGTAAACGGGCACAAAATCCTGTTGCGGAGCACTGTGATGGCGGGAACAGTAATGCCGGCCCGGGAGACTCTTCACATTGTGTTTCTTTGTGTTACAATTAATCTCAGGTCAGTCGGTGAATTCGATCACCACTTTCCTGACATCCCAGAGAGTCTCTATCTTCTCCTGGATTTCGCTTTTGATGGCTGGGGCGAACTGGTGTCCTTCCGGAAGATCGACTACAATGCGTACAGTGCCGTCTTTCACCTCTACATCTTTGACCAGCTTTGTTCGTACCAGGTCAAGGCCGGAGAGCGGGTTCATCACTTTCTTTAATCGGCTTTGCACTATTTCAACTGTTGTCGGTTTCTGCTCTTTCACCAGCCCGTGGCGCTCTTCGTAGTTTTGAATTGCAGAGCGCAGGCCTTCAACCGCCAGCACTGAACAATGCGCCTTTATCGGCGGCAGACCGCCCAGTTCATCGGACGCCTGTTTCCAGTTGATTTTTTTGGCTTCATCCAGTGTCTTTCCTTTTGCCAGTTCGGTGATAATGGATCCGGTGGCGATATTTGAGGCGCAGCCATACGATTCGAATTTGACGTCCGATATCTTCTTCGAGTCCTTATCGACATTGATATAAACCGCTACCATATCTCCACAGGCGGGACTACCCTCTACGGCTTTGCCGTCGGGATTCTCTATTTTGCCGACATTTCGCGGGTGGCGGAAATGTTCCAGGACCTTCTCGTTATATGGAAATTTCATTGCAAACCTCCCTTCAGTCCCTCTTCAGGGGGCTGATCTTTCTCAACTCCTGCGCTATCTCAGCTACTGCTGTTACTACAGCATCTACTTCTTCCATCGTATTATAGCGTCCGAAAGTAAATCGTATCGATCCGTGTGCTCTCTCATGATCGCCGCCGATGCCGTAGATGACGTGGCTGCCTTCGAGAGAGCGGCTGAAGCAAGCTGAGCCGGTGCTTACGGCAAACCCGCGTAGATCGAGGTGCAGTGTTATGGACTCACCTTCGATGAAGTGAAAGGTGATGTTGGCATTCTGCGGCAACCTCTTCCACCGATGCCCGTTTAATGTGGTATCGGGGATCTCCGCTAGCACCCGGTCAATCAGATGGTCCCTCATCTGCTGCAGATGGTCGTTTTCTTCGGGAGTCACCAGTTCGATTGCCTTGACAAATCCTATCGCTTCCGGTATGTTCTCCAGTCCGGCACGGATATTGAACTCCTGAAAGCCTCCGTCCATCCATTTAGCGAGAGGCGTATCTTTGCGAACGTATAGGCCGCCCGCTCCTTTCGGTCCGTGAATGGTATTTGCCGCGATGGTGACTAAATCAATCGGTACTGTCTTCACATTGAGCGGTACTCTGGTAAATGAGTGTGTGGCATCTGTGTGAAACAGCGTCCTTTTCTCTTTACAGACACGAGCTATGGACTCGATGTCCTGAATCGTTCCTATCTCCTGGTTGGCGTGCTGAATCGAGACGAGTATAGTCTGGTCTGTGATGCTATCGCTGAGCTTGTTCGGATCGACAAGACCGTCGCCATCCACATCCAGATAGGTCAGTTGAAACCCGTCCTTCTCCAGTGCTCTGGCGCTGTTCAGTACGGGGAAATCCTCGATCTTCGACACGATGATGTGATTGCCCTTCTTTTTCTTCAGCGCTGAGGCGACGCCTTTGAGAGCGATGTTCGATGATTCCGTGCTGCCCGAGGTGAAGATCATCTCTTCCGCTGCCGCTCCGAGAGCTTTGGCCACTTTTTCTCTGGCTGCATCCAGCGCCTCTCGAGCTTCGATGCCCATAGTATAGGCGAACTCCGATGTGGCGACTGCGTAGGTATCGAAGAAAAATGGCTTCATTGCTTCCAATACCCGTTCATCCAGGCGAGTCGCCGCGGCATTATCGAGATATACAAATTCACCTGCCATGTATCGTTACCTCTTAAATAAACAACGTTATGATTGAATCCTTTGCCTCATTGATATATGTGCCCACTGCACAGTAATCCGATATCAGGTCTTCCCTCAAATCTTTTTGCTTTATCCCCATGATCTCCATGGTCATATCGCAGGCGAGCACCTTGCCTCCCAGTTCCTTGAAGTCCTGAAACAGTTTCTCCAGCGAGGCTACACCAACCTTTTTCATCTTCTGTTTTACCATCCACCGGCCGAGGCCGAACATATTCATTTTAGATAAAGGCCCCTTTTCCAACTGCCCCTTTTTCAGCCGTTGTAATCCCCAGAACGTGAAATACATGGAGACTTCCATACCCATTGCCAGTGCGCCATTGGCGATAATCAGGGCGCTGTAGACCTTGTCCATATCGCCGCTGTGCACGATTATCGTTGCTTTATTTGCCATCTTCCTTATCTCCTCTTATCTTCGTATCCGTATCTTCCATACCCCGTTTTCTTCATGTACGTCGATAAGCTCCAAACCCAGCGCTTTCACAGCCATGGGGATCTCTTTTTTTGATGTGGGATGTGTACCGGTAACTTCTACTATATCACCCGGGCTTGCCTTTCGCAGAGCTTTTCGTGTCTCGACAAGGGGCACGGGGCAGGTCTGCGCGATGCAATCAACTTTTATTTCAGCCACGTCTCACACCTCCTTTTATTGTATGTTACTAACTATAACATTAATTATTCAACAAGTGATATTACGTTGTCTGTGATATAGGTCGCATTGTGCGGGTAGTTCAACTCGACCGAAACCGATGAGCGCTATGCATAAATCCACCGAGTGTACGGATACACAGGAAATTACCGGGCACAAATTATAGGGGCTGGCAAATGAATCAACTCTATCTGCCAGCCCCGCGGTTGATACTATTTATATATTGTCTTGCTATTAATGGATGCTGATTAGTCGCCGGGTTTTCCGACAGCCCACAGCGCTTTGATCGCTGCGACAACTGCGGCCGGTGCCATCATTACTGTCACATAGCCGAGCATATTGTTAAGGATCGCACCGATGCCTAGAACCTTAATTGGCTCGAATACGCCACCGGCTACGATTAATGCTATCGTGGCGATGAGGAACAGCATTATCTCTTTCGCTGTCACATTCAAGAAACCGATGATAAGACCAAGGATGACCAGAATGACGATAATGACTGCATTTTGGGGCGCGACAAGACCTCCTACGATGGCGAGAACCAGACCGATGATGAATGCCCAGAACCCGATCATTGCCATAGTGTTACCTTTGCTTGCTGACATAACAACCTCCTTTTTTGTTAGTACCTCTCTGCAAAGCCTAGCATAACAAGGTGCTGATTTCAAGAGTTTGTTAACAGAGTTTGTTAACATAAAATTATTAATATATTGTTGAGCCTGTTGCACAAGCTTGTTGGTGATAAACTGAATAGGTGTCTCCAGTAATACCGGGCGGATAA
>DIKB01000090.1 GCA_002421445.1 Dehalococcoidia bacterium UBA5629
GGTTTATGGAAAAATATGCCGCATCAAAGATGGAACTGGCTCCGCGGGATATCGTCTCCAGATCTGAGATGACTGAGATTGAGGAAGGCAGAGGATACAGTGAGGAAAGTGGACTTGACTATGTTCATCTTGATCTTCGCCATCTCGGTGCTGACAAAATCAATGAACGATTACCGCTGATCCGTGAGGTGGCTATTAAGTTCAATTTTCTTGATCCGATCGAAAAGCCGATTCCAGTTCGTCCGGCTGCTCACTATACTATGGGTGGAATTCACACGGATATTAACGGTGCTACACCGGTACAGGGGATATGGGCTGCCGGGGAGGTTGCCTGCGTTTCGCTTCATGGAGCAAATCGACTCGGCGCAAACTCTACTGCGGAATGTCTCGTCTGGGGTAAGATAACCAGTAGTGAAGCTGCGCAGTATATCGCGAAACAAAAGGCATTTGCTCCGTTGCCCTCAGATTCCGCTTTGAAAGATGCGGAATCGGCTATATTTGGCCGGTTTAAGACAGAAGGAAAAGAAAACTGTTATGCGCTTCGCAATGAATTGCATAAAACGATGGATAGCAACGTAGGAGTGTTCAGGACAGAACCGGAGATGAAGGAAGCGGCGAAAAAGATTAAAGAGCTGAAGCAACGGTTGCCTGCTATCAGGGTTACAGATCGTGGACGTGTGTACAATACCGACCTGCTTAATGCACTGGAAACTGACAATCTCATTGAGTTAGCCGAAATTGTCGTTGCCGGGGCTTTGGCACGGCAAGAATCCCGTGGTGCACATTCCCGTCGTGATTTCAAGGAACGTGACGATGCCAACTGGCTCAAACATACACTGGCGTACCGGACTCCAAGCGGACCGCGGCTGGAATATATTCCTGTCGCAATAACAATGTGGAATCCGGTGGAAAGGAAGTATTAAGGGGTCATCTATGGCAGAAATACGACATCGAAAAAACAGTTTAGGAATTACAGGATGGGCATGGGCAGGCAAGTACAAACTTGAACGTTATCTTTATTTACTCCACAGGTTAACCGGATTAGGCTTAATGCTGTTTGCCATGATGCATCTGACGGCGACCACCGTTTTTCGTATTCAGGGACAGGAAATCTGGACGGCAACCATGGACTTGCTCCACAATCTCTGGTTTAAAGTAGGGGAGTTTCTCGTGGTTACTGCCTTCGTTTTTCATGCGCTTAACGGTTTAAGGCTGGTATTACAAGAGCTTGGATTTGCGCTGGGAAAGCCGGTTCCTCCGATTTATCCTTACCAGGATGCGATTCGAAAAAAGAGACCATTGACGATCGCGATGATCGTTCTTATCATCCTGCTGGTCATTGTATTTTTCTACGATTTTAATGTGGGGGGATGGTAATCAAGAATACGTATTTACAGTTAGCTCAGATAATTACCGGGGCCCTGGTTGGAATCCTCCTTACAATACATATGGTTGTTATGCACCTCGATGCGATTCTCGGTTTTTTCGGAATCGTCAATGATACATCATGGAGTTCAATGATGATTCGCGCCCGGCAGGGAATATGGGCCGGTATTTACATTGCTTTGCTTGCGTTCGGTCTGTTTCATGCGTTGAACGGCTTACGAAATATCCTCATGGAGTTGAATCTGTCGCCTCGCGCCGAACGCATTTTGACATGGTTTATGATCGCGATCGGCCTTATCTTTTTAGCAGTAGGCACGTATGTGCCGTTAGCGTTACTAGGCAAATAGATGTTTGGAGGCACTCATGAGTAAAGAATCGATGAAATTAATTACTTTTCATGTGCAGCGATATAGTCCCGAAAAGGATCAAAAACCATATTTGCAGAAATTCACCGTTCCTTCTAAGCACGGGATGACGATACTGGATGGATTGCTTTACATAAAGGAAAATATTGATAGCAGTTTATCTTTCCGCACTTCATGCTGTATGGGCATCTGCGGTTCATGTGCCATGATAATTAATGATTACCCTCATCTGGCGTGTCATACTCAGATAGAGGAGTTTCATACTGATACGCTCACGGTGAAGCCGTTGCCCAACATGCCGATTATTAAGGATCTGGTGCCGGATTTACAGCCGCTTTTTGAACGGCACAAGTCAGTGAAGCCTTATATCATACGACATGATGACAGGGATGAGATGGAACAGCCTACCGTTGAGTTCAGTCAGAAACCTGAAGAGCTGGATTCATTTCTCCAGTTTACCTATTGTATAAAATGCGGCATCTGTATTGCTGCCTGTCCTACGTCTGCCAGCACGAAAGAATTTTTGGGACCGCAGGCTCTGGCCCAGGCTTATCGCTATTGTGCCGATTGCCGTGATGGGGGGCAGGATCAGCGGTTGGCAGTTGTCGGGAAAGATCATGGCGTATGGCATTGCCATTTTGCGGCTGCATGTTCCGAGGCTTGTCCCAAAGGCGTTGATCCGGCGATGGCAATTCAATTGTTGAAGAGGAAATTGGTTTCCAAGGTGGTTGGGGGCAAAGCAAATCCGCCGTCGCCGTTGATTCCAATCCCCGTAGATACCAAACCGAAAGTAAAAGCTCCTGATTTTACAGTGAAACAGAAGTGAGTCGTGTAAAGGAGATGGTCATGAATACGTGGAATATTAAGGCTCCGCTTGATGAAAAAACAGTTGGGAATTTGAGAGCAGGCGATCAGGTTTATATCACAGGCGTTATCTATA
>DIKB01000075.1 GCA_002421445.1 Dehalococcoidia bacterium UBA5629
TATGTGGTAGCTGCGCAAACATCAAAGTAAAAAATGGGCATGCATCGTCCGGTAACCGTTGCTTTAGGAGACCGTTATATGGGATCCATCATCATCACGGGAAAAAGTGAATCACTAACAGTAGGTGTAGACTTAGGAGGCACTAAGGTTGAGGTTTCACTTATAACCTCGGATGGCACGGTTGTCACATCATCAAAACGCCCGACATTTCCGCAAAAAGGACCGGATGAAGTCATCGCCTCCATTGTCACTGCTATTGAAACATGTTTTCAGGAGATTGACAGAAAGGCGGACATTATAGGTGTTGGAGTTGCCGGACAGGTAGACAGAGAATCAGGAACGGTGCGATTTTCTCCCAATTTGGACTGGCATAACATCCCGCTCCAATCTAAGCTGGAAGAAGCTTTACATATACCTGTTGTGGTTAACAATGATGTGCGCGCTGCAACATGGGCAGAATGGAAATACGGTGCAGGGCGTGGAATCAATGATCTTATATGCCTCTTTGCCGGGACTGGAGTCGGCGGTGGTATTGTGAGTGGCGGACAGTTACTCGAAGGCTGTAATAATGCAGCGGGAGAGATCGGGCATGTTACTATCGTCACCGGAGGAAGACCATGTCATTGTCGCAACTCCGGTTGCCTCGAGGCATACGTGGGGGGCTGGGCGATTGCCCAAAGAACTCAGGAAGCTGTCAGTAACGATCCTGAAAAAGGGCGGAATTTGATTGATCTGGCTGGTGACATAACGCAAATATCAGCTGCAACGGTAACCCAGGCATATTATGAGGGTGATTCTTTGGCAGACCAAATCGTAACAGAAACCGCACAATATCTCGCTGCCGGTATTACCGGATTCGTTAATATGCTCAATCCCTGTATGCTCATCCTGGGTGGCGGTGTCATCCTGGGTTTGCCTGAATATGTTTCTAAGATAGATAACAACGTTCAACAAAATGCTTTGTTGGCTGCTACAGAAAAACTACGTATTGTTACTGCTTCTTTAGGAAATCAGGCGGGAGCCATCGGAGCAGCTATGCTTGCCCGTCATATAATCGATAATGAACAATAGTATTTTCGACGAAACCGTAGAGTCTACTCTTTCTAATCTCGATCGCCAAAATATTGTTAAGCGAATATGGCAAAAAGATCACACCGTATGGAAACCGCAACCAACGGAAATAACTGATCGTCTGGGGTGGCTTACTATTGCTGATTCGATGTATGAACAGCTATCTTCTTTGAAATCCTTCGCTCAGGATATTACGGATTCCGATATCAGCCATATTGTCTTGCTGGGCATGGGCGGAAGCAGTCTGGGTGCGGAGGTATTACGACAAACTTTCGGCGTTAGGAGAGGCTTCCCGGATCTGATAGTACTGGACTCAACAGTGCCAGACTCGATTCAATCTGTGAAAGAATCCATCGACCCCTGCCATACTGTGTTCGTAGTTTCCTCGAAATCCGGTTCTACTACCGAACCATTGATGTTTTACTGTTACTTCAGAGGTCTGATCGAATCGGTGGTCGGTGACAAAAAGGCGGGAGAGCATTTTATTGCCATCACTGATAGAGACACGCCATTAGCTCAAATTGCCAGCCGTGACAGCTTTCGTCGGGTATTTTATAATCCTGCCGACATCGGAGGCAGATATTCTGTATTATCATATTTCGGCCTTGTACCCGCAGCCGTGGCCGGCATTGATATAGGTGCGCTGATTGAACGCTCTAATCGCATGAGAGAGGCATGTGCTCCCCATGTTCCAATTCATGATAATCCCGCCGCCTATCTTGGAGCATATATGGGATCTCTGGCTTTAACGGGGCGGGATAAACTTACACTATTCACATCTCCCTCTATTCGCAGTTTTGGTCTCTGGTTAGAGCAGCTAATTGCCGAAAGCACCGGAAAGGAGGGCAAAGGAATAATACCTGTAATCGATGAGCCGCTTTTTGATTTTTCTCTGTATGGCAATGATCGTCTATTTGTATATTTGCGTCTTCAAGATGATGATAACTCCATTACCGATAAAACGATTGCTATGCTTAAATCATTGGCACAGCCGGTGTTAACAGTAGAATTGCAGGATAAATACGACTTAGGCGCAGAATTCTACCGTTGGGAATTTGCTACAGCTGTTGCCGGTGCAATATTACACATAAACCCATTTGATCAGCCAGATGTGCAACAATCAAAATACGAGACAGAGCATATATTGAGCCAGTACAGTCACTCCCATAATCTGCCGGCCGTCAATAACACCCAAACACCCTCGGCACTGCTTTCTACCGCAAAGAAAGGCGATTATCTGGCTATTATGGCTTATGTTCGTCAAACGCCTCAAACAGATCAACAACTGACAGAGCTACGACGAAAAGTTACTAATCGGTACGGTATAACCACAACTCTCGGTTACGGTCCTCGGTTCTTGCATTCGACAGGACAACTTCATAAAGGCGGACCAAAATCAGGATTATTTCTCCAAATTGTTGCTGATTCTGAAATAGATATCCCTATACCGGGCATGCCATATTCGTTCGGGATTATCGCTAGTGCACAGGCGCTGGGAGATATCAAGGCACTACAGTCAGCTAAAAGAATGGTTACACAAGTAAGACTACCTGACGGTAAAAAAACATTTATTCAAGATATTATTGTTTAGATTATTTCGCTGTCCTAATGCAATTAGGAGTGTGTCCGAGTAAGAATTTTACGCTAACTTGCGAAGCCACATGAAGTGGTGAGCAAAAATTGCGTTGACTGGTACTGGGAGTGAAACGGA
>DIKB01000089.1 GCA_002421445.1 Dehalococcoidia bacterium UBA5629
GATATATCTCTGCCCGCAGACATTGATAATCTTGATCTTATCAATGCCGCTGGATACCAGCTCGCGCAGCTTTGTATTTAGTGCTCTCGTTTCCATACCGGTTGCATCAATTTCTACCACCGCTCTGCTCCTTTCTTTGTACGCAGCAGTTACTGTCATATTAATTACCCACCATTTTCACACCGAGAATTTGAAGCTCGGTATCGCTCAGCCCCATGCCTCGCAATGCCAGCCTGTTGCCGCGAAGGCTTTCAATGGCATTGATGCCCATTCCGCCGNNNNTAATCTCGATGCTCCAGCCACGGAGCAGATTGGCCAGCCGTTTCGCACCGATCTCAGGGTTGATGCGTTTGGTCAGGGCAAGATCGCTGGTGCAGATGCCCCAGGCGCATTTCCCTGTGTGACATTGCTGACAACAGGTGCATCCGAGTGCCATAAGCGCTGCTGTTCCGATATTGACTGCATCAGCGCCAAGAGCAATTGCCTTGGTGATGTCCCCGGCATTGCGTATACCGCCTGAGATAACAAGCGATGCCTGGTGGCGTATCCCTTCCTGTCTCAGCCTGGAATCTACCGATGCCAGCGCCATCTCAATGGGGATACCAACGTTATCGCGGATGACTTTCGGTGCGGCTCCTGTTGATCCTCGGATACCATCCATGACAATGATATCGGCTCCTGCCCTTACCATGCCGCTGGCGATAGCTGCGGAGTTNNGCTATCTTTACCGATATCGGTTTGGTGTAATTTGTTGCTTCCTTCAATGCGTAGATGAGTTGAGCGAGATCCTCAATCGAGTAAATATCGTGCTGGGGCGCCGGGGACAGCGCATCGGTTCCCTGCGGGATCATTCTCGTTTTCGATACATCAAGGCTGACTTTTTCACCGGGAAGATGTCCGCCGATGCCGGGTTTTGCACCCTGTCCGATTTTAATCTCAACAACGGCACCCGCATTCAAATATTCCGAATGGACGCCGAACCTTCCGGAAGCCACCTGCACAATGGTATTTTTAGCATATTTGTATAATGAGCGATGCAGGCCTCCCTCACCTGTATTCCAGAATGTACCGGATTCGGTTGCCGCTCTGGCTAGCGACTGCTGCACATTGAGGCTGATCGCTCCATAGGACATGGCGGAAAACATCACCGGCAGGTTAATCTTGATCTGCGGCGGCATTTCCGTTTTCAATTTGCCTGTTTTCTGGTCGATTTCGACCATATCCGGTTTTCTGCCGAGGTATGTGACCAATTCCATCGGTTCTCTGAGCGGATCTATGGAAGGGTTCGTCACCTGGCTGGCATTGAGCACCAGATGATCCCAGTAATTCTTGTGTTCCTTGTCGCTGCCCATGCCGGTCAGCAGGACGCCACCTGTTTCTGCCTGTTTAAGAATATCCTCGATTGCTTCGGGTGGCCAGTTATAGTTATCGCGGTAGCTCAGGGTGTTTTTTCTGATGTTAATAGCGTTTGTCGGGCAGAATACGACGCATCGATGGCAGCCGACACAGCTTGCCTCGTTGCTCTTTACTATATTCTCAGAATCATCATAGCTATGCACTCCGAAGCTGCATTGATTGACACAGACCTGACATTGAATGCATCGGTTCTGATCCCGATCTACCAGAAATCTTGAAGGTAAATATGTCTTCATAACCGCCGCTCCTTTACTCAGTCATTCTCACGGGGATATTCTTTCCCGCGAGATACTTTTTGGCGTCACGGACAGAATAGTTCCCATAATGAAAGATGCTTGCCACCAGCACAGCGTCCGCTTTTCCTTGAATTAAGGCCTGATATAAGTGTTCAAGATTGCCCGCGCCTCCGCTTGCGATAACAGGTACCGAAACAGCATCGCTGACTGCGGCGGTGAGCTCAAGATCATAGCCTGCGCGATGGCCATCTGCATCCCAGCTTGTTAGCAGTATCTCTCCGGAACCAAGCGCTACTGCCCTTTTTGCCCATTCAACAGCATCAATACCTGTGGGCTGTCTGCCCCCATGGGTACATACTTCCCATCCAGGTTTGTTTCCCTGTTTTCGCCGCGCATCGATAGCGACGACGATACATTGAGAGCCGAACTTTTCAGATCCCTGGCTGATCAATTCCGGATGAAGTACAGCAGCAGTGTTAATCGACGTTTTATCCGCGCCTGCTTCGAGCATTCGTTTCATATCATCGACAGTACGTAATCCTCCGCCGACGGTCAGCGGGATAAAGACCTTCTTTGCGACTCTCTCGACGATATCAACCATCGTATCACGTGCTTCAGGAGTTGCGCCGATATCGAGAAAGACAAGCTCGTCGGCGCCTTCCGCGTAGTAGAACGCGCCAAGCTCTACCGGGTCACCGGCATCTTTCAGTTCGGTGAAGCTCGTTCCTTTGACAACGCGCCCCCTGGTAACATCGAGACAGGGTATAATTCGTTTAGTTAACATAACTCATCTGTCCCCTCTTTATCTCTTCGTCGCTGCCATCGTTTTTTTACTGGAGAGAACGGGGCTTTGCAGACTACCGATCACCGGTTCGCCGCCTGTCGGTATCCATATCTTATCCAGTTCGGGTGAAATCAATCGTATCGCTGATTCTTCCGAGGATAAGTACAATACCTTTTCCTTTGTTGCTGCGATGAGCGGGCGCAATCGTATCCGGTCCGTCAGTCCGATCATCTCGCCCTGATGGGCAATGATGATAGTAAATGGGCCGTTTAGCAACAACCCGCCATAGACCTGTCGTAACGTGCGGAATAGTTTCTGCTGTTCATCAGGCATCCGTTCTATATCCGCCCAGAATGGTGCGGACAGAATGCCGGCGAGTGTCTCGATAGAGAATCCATGTTTGCGAACGAGGAGATCGACAGCATATGCCACTACCTCCGTATCCGTTTGCATGGTACATTGATAGCCGAATTGCTCGAGATAACGTTTGTTAATGCCGTACGATGATATTTCTCCATTGTGCACCACTGTCCAGTCGAGGATGCAGAAGGGGTGTGCACCGCCCCACCATCCCGGCGTATTTGTGGGGAATCTACCGTGGGAAGTCCACAGGTATCCCTCGTAATTCTCCAGACAGAAATATTCTCCGATCTCCTCCGGATAGCCGACCCCTTTGAACACTCCCATATTCTTGCCGCTGGAGAAGACGAAGGTATCTGCAAGTCCGGTATTGATTCTCATTACCCTTTCAACGACATAATCATCGTCTAATTGTCCCGGCGTCTTGCACTGGTCGTTAATTTCCATGAAGTAGCGCCAGACGCGAGGAGGATTTTTAATGGCTGGTATCGGTTTAGTCGGTATTTCTTCTTTAAAGGCTATATTGAAATTGCACATAAGAAACGCTTCGGTTTCCTCTCTGGCGTCATCGGACAGGTACATGATATGGAATGCATAGAGATCAGCATATTCGGGATAGAGTCCATAGACGGCAAACCCACCGCCGAGTCCATTGCCTCGGACGTGCATATTGCCGATGGCTCGCATTATGTCTTTCCCTGAAAACCGACGTCCTGTAGTATCCATCATGCCAAAGATGGAACAGGCATCAACGACTTTGTCATCGTTATAAGGATTACTTGTGATGGTTAGATTCTTCATCTCTGCACTCCGTGTTTACGTTGATAATCCCAGTATATGTTAGTTTATGACAATCTCACCAAGCTGTTCTTTGCGTATGCTGGCGGGAAGGTAAGCGAGACCGAAATCATCAGCAAGCAATGCCGATTTAAATGTGCTGACATCTATGCTCTCCCTCATTAATCCAAATAACATTCCGGCTTTGTCGATGTCTCCGACTAAGATCAATCCGGCAATGCGATTATCATGGATGATCACCTTTCGGTAGGTAGTGTCGTTCTTCTTGGTCAGCGTTTCGAATATGTTTTGTTCGTTCGGCGCTGATACCATTCCTGCAGTGGCGATGGACAAACCGAAATAATTGATCGAGTTCATTGCCGTGCCGCCTCGATATTCCGTTTTAACTCCTGCCATATTGAACCCGGCCGTTCTGCCTCCGATGTATGCATTGGGCCACAGCGGAGTCAGCCTGTTGGATCCGATTACGAAGTCGTACGCCTCTGCGACGTCGCCGCAAGCATAGACATCCGGCTTGTTTGTCATCATATAGCGATCGACCGAAATACCTCGATTCACTGCGATGCCGGCGCTCTTTGCCAGCTCCGTCTGCGGGAGAACTCCGATCGCCATAATCACCATTTCACATTGAATTTGTTCCCCCGAATTAAGCACAACTTCCCGTACTGAAGCATCGCCGTTTATCTCTTTTACCGTATTATTTACCATGATAGTGATACCGCCACGTTTCACGGCATCTCCGGCAATTATCGATGCCGGTTCATCGAGGATCGTGTTCAGTATCCGATCCTTCATTTCGATAATGGTTACAGCTATCTGCCGTTCGCGTAGCGCCTGGCTGACGCTGACACCGATGAGGCCGCCTCCGATGACGACGGCTCTCTTGACGCCGCCTCTTGCCAGAAATGCATCGATCTCCC
The DNA here is from genome assembly GCA_002421445.1 of Dehalococcoidia bacterium UBA5629. Taxonomy (GTDB): domain Bacteria; phylum Chloroflexota; class Dehalococcoidia; order GIF9; family UBA5629; genus UBA5629. The sequence goes on from DIKB01000089.1 coordinate 4,515, forward strand.
TGGCATCATTGAGCGAAAGAAAGGAGAAAACGCCTTTTTTATCACGTCCTTTGACGGGTGGGATAATGGGGATACCACCGGTAGCCAGCAAAAGCTTTTTCCAGTGTATATCTTCTCCGCTGTCCATTTTTACAATGTTTCGCTGGGTATCAATTGATAACGCTTTTTTACCCAGAAAAAATTGTATCGATTGTTTCTTATAGAAGTCGGCAGGACGGTATAACATGCCCT
>DIKB01000132.1:0-1197 GCA_002421445.1 Dehalococcoidia bacterium UBA5629
GTCAAATATGCAGAACAATACATAAGTGACACCTTTTTTGTTTTTAACGGTGATGTCTTCTGTGACATCGATCTCACAGCTATGCTCCGTTTCCATCGATCAAACAAATCAGTGGCAACCATTGCGCTGACACCAGTTGATGATCCATCACAATTTGGCGTTATTGAGATGGATACCAATCAACGAGTGAAGCAGTTTATTGAAAAGCCAAAAAGAGAGGAAGCGCCGAGCAACATGATCAATGCCGGAGTTTACATTCTGGAGCCTCAAATATTCGACCGTATTCCCCCTGGCGAACGGTGTATGTTTGAGCATAACGTTTTCCCCGGTTTGATTGCAGATAATAAGGCGGTTTTTGGTTACGCCGCCGACACTGCATACTGGATCGATACAGGAACACCTCAGAAATACATGCAATTAAATCGTGATTTGCTTAGCGGCAAAAGCTCACAGATATGTTCAGAAAATGGTGAAATTATCACCGGCAAAGATACAAATATTCATCAGCGAGCACGACTGGTTCCACCTGTTCTTATTGATCAGAAATGCATCATTGCCAGAGATGCGCAAATAATTGGTCCAACCATTTTGGGACGTGACTGTAAAGTTGGAGAAGGCGCCATTGTTGAGAGTTCGATTCTCTGGGAAAATGTTGAGATCGGTCGAGGCGCAATCGTAAAAAATAGTATACTTGGCAATAACAATATCGTTCCGGACAATCGCATCATTGATAGTCAGGTAATCGGAAGCGATAACCGACCAAGTGTATAGAAAACTAAAAAGTAGCCAATAGAATACTAGGAGGATAGAAATATGTCAGACAACGTTAAATCCGTTGATCAAAATAGTTTCCAGAAAAGCGTTCTGGAATCATCAATACCCGTTCTGGTCGATTTCTGGGCACCATGGTGCGGCCCCTGTAAAGCCATCGCGCCGGCAATCGATGAATTATCGAAAGATTACAATGGTACAGTGGATTTTGCTAAAGTTAACGTTGATGAATCGCCCTTTTTGGCATCAAAATACAGCGTTATGAGTATTCCGACTATCATCATTTTTAAGAACGGACAACCGGATCAGCATGTTATCGGCATGCAACCTAAAAATCAGCTTAAAAAAATGATTGACACGGTTCTGGGAAAATAGAGTAATGAACGATATATCGTACATCGTCGCATTTACGGGCGGATTGCTCTC
>DIKB01000132.1:1371-10332 GCA_002421445.1 Dehalococcoidia bacterium UBA5629
CTGCTCCGATGGATGTCAGGTATCCTCGTCATATTGTTTGGCGTTTTCCTCATAGCTACATATAAAATACCATGGCTCAACTATGAAAAGCGTGTTCATATTTCCGGCGCACGAAGCCCTGGCTATCTGCGTTCACTGCTTCTCGGTGCCGCATTTGCATTGGGATGGACGCCATGCGTTGGGCCAATTCTTGGCACTATCCTGGCACTGGCGTGGAATTCGCAGCAGGTATGGCAGGGAGCAGCACTACTTACTATCTATTCGCTTGGCATGGGGATCCCGTTTATCCTGATTGGACTTCTCTGGGGAGCCATCATGCCACTGTGGAAGAATATAAATCGCCATCTTGGCACTATCTCAATAGTAAGTGGTATATTGCTGATTATCGTCGGCATCCTGATCTTAACGGGCAATATGTCCATGCTCATGCAAATATTCTCACCGAAACTCTAACTATATAGGAGTGAACGAATCGTGAAATCATACAAATGGCTTTCAATGATCTTTATGACATTGTCTCTATTACTAATAATCTCGGCATGCGGAGGCGCCCGTCTTCTCTCAGTCGGCGATAAAGCGCCAGACTTCAAACTAAAGACTCCTTCAGATGTAAACAGGAGTCTTTCTGAGTATAAAGGTAGCAACGTGTTTCTTATTTTCGAGCAAATTCCTTGTGCCTATTGCGATGCTCAAAGACCCCATATTCAAAATGCACTCCAATCATCAAGTACTAAGGTATCTGTTATCAGTATCTACTGTGAGAATTCAGCCGCCAACGTTGAGAAGGATATAAAAGAAAAAGGGCTAGCAAATTTTGGCATCGCGCTTGTTGATTCTGAAGCCGCTGTAGGAACACAATGTGGATTCGGTAAAGCATATCCTTATAATGTACTAATTGACGCTAACGGCATCGTAAAAGCGGTAAAGATCGGGCCATTTACGAGCCAGGATGAGGTTACAAGCTGGCTAAAATCTCTATAATGGCTGATTTCGCTTTCCTTAACACAGTAATGAGAGAAACATTCTGGTTTTTTTAAGATATGCCAAGGAGAAATTGATTGAGAAAATGGGATATCATTTTACCGATTTGGTTGATGTATTTTGCCATCCTTCTTTTACTCTCCCCGCTTTTCGCCACATTGCATTCTACTAGCATTCAATCATTAGCAACGAATCAAGAAAGCATAGTAGACAATATAAAAACAGGTATTAAGATCGGGGACCGCGCTCCTGATTTTACGTTATCCTCGATCAACGGCTCTGAAGTATCGCTGAATTCCTTCCGAGGGAAAAAGGTATTATTGAACTTTTGGGCAAGCTGGTGCGGACCCTGCCAGGTAGAAGCACCGCACCTAAAAGCAGTCCATGAACAATATGAGAAAGAAGGTCTGGTTGTCCTTACAGTAGATCTCGCATTCAACGATGACCTGACAAACGTTAAAAAATTCATCGATAAATTCAAGCTGTCCGCTCCTGTCCTTTTCGATCTTGATGGCAAAGTCGCCCAGACTTATGCCACGAATTTTATTCCGATGACGTACTTTATAGATGCAAAAGGGGTAATACAGGCAGTAAAATTCGGCCCTTTCTACAGCCTTGAAGATATAGAAGATATGCTCAGTAAACTACAATAAAAATTGTGTGCACAGTGTAAAACCGGCTGAGGTAAGTAAGAGCATGAAATTCTCAGATGTGGCATTGAGTCGTCCAGTCCGTGGGTTTGTTGTATTACTGCTCATCATTGTCATCGGCACAATTGGGTATACCCTCATAGAAGGATGGTCTTTCCTTGATTCACTTTTCATGACGGTAACAACGTTGTCTACCGTCGGTTATAGTGAAGTACACCCGCTTTCATCGGCAGGACGCATCTTCAGTATTTTTCTCATCCTCGGCGGTGTAGGCGTATTATTTTATATCCTGGCGGACATGGTACGGTATGTTCTGGAAGGAGAACTCGGAGTTCAATTCGGGAGGCGACGTATGGAGCTAACTATTCAGAAACTGAAAAACCACTTCATAATCTGTGGTTACGGTCGAGTCGGGGAATCGATAGCAACTATATTAAACCATGAGCAAGTAGAATTTGTCGTTATAGATAAACGGGATGAGAATATCGAAATGGCACGTAAACATGGGTATCTGGCTATGAATGGCGATGCGGCAAACGATGAGATATTGAGGAAAGCTCAAATACATAGTGCCAGAGCAATTATCATAGCTCTTGGTAATGATGTTGACAACACCTACACAACTCTTACTGCCCGCGAACTTAATCCGATGCTGCCCATTATTGTCCGTGCCAATAGTGAAGAGGCTAAAAAGAAACTCCGGTTAGCTGGGGCTTCTCATATCGTAGCTCCTGAAACAATAGGAGGACAGCGCATGGCCAGGCTGGCTCTTAAACCAAAAGCAACAGAATTCGTTGACTCGGTTATTTTTGGAATGAAGCAGCAACTCGTCATCGAAGAAATTGACGTGGGCGATAACTCCAACCTGTCAGGTTATTCCATCCATCAAGTTGAAGAGCATTTCCCTGATATGCGAATTCTGGCACTTAAAAAACACGATGGTTCAATCATATCCAATCCCAATGGCAAAGCGTTACTGCATGATATAATCAGCCTGCTTGTTTTCGGGCCACAGGAGCAGCTTTTAGCTCTGGAACAATGGTGCGCATCCTGTAAACTCACCAGCTAGACAAAGATACTGTATACCATAAGGATTACCGGGAGGGTAATATGTTTAAAACTAGAATTACAGAACTCTTCGGTATTAAATACCCTACTCGTTTTAACACAAAAGGCACTTTCGAATCGATCAGACCGATCTAGTCTGAACTTCTGTTAACATCCGATGCTATAATGTATTCAACTTATGCAAGGAATACGAGTTGATAATGAATAGAAATATGGCCTCACAATTAGAGGCATATCTTCCTCATGCTATATATGCTCTGTTACAACACATCGGCGAAGAGGCTTTTAATCTCAAGCAAGACGCATATATCGTCGGTGGGATCGTCCGTGATTTATTTCTTGACCGACCCAATTACGATATCGACATTGTAGTTGGGTGCGACGCAATCAAGCTTGCCCGGAAGATGGCAAAAGAATCGGAATTACTATTAACGGAACATCTTAGATTTGGAACTGCAACATTAAACTATGATTCGTTCAGAATTGATTTGGCCACAACACGAAGTGAGCATTATAGCCGCCCAGGGGCATTGCCAATTGTTACCACAGGAACCATTGTTGATGATCTGAGCCGTCGTGATTTCTCCATTAATGCAATGGCAATTTATATATCGCCCAAGCGGTTTGGAGAACTGGCCGACCTGCATAACGGCAGATATGATATCGAAAACAAATGTATCCGGATACTTCATGATCGCAGCTTTGTTGATGATGCAACCAGAATGTTCCGCGCTTTACGATATGAGCAGAGGCTGCATTTCACAATTGAAGATACGACGTTGAAATTGATGAAACGAGACCTGGATTATATTGATACGATCAGCGGAGACAGAATCCGCCATGAGATTGAATTGTTCTTCAGGGAAGAGCAACCTGAATTGATGCTCAACCGGGCAAGTGCCCTCGGCATCATGCGTAAACTGCACCCGTGTCTGAATAACAATCAATTCCGGAATAGAACATTCAAGGTTGCGAGAGAGACAGGAAAGCAAAACCAGACATCTCTCTATTGGTGTCTCTTCCTCTATGAGTTAACAGATCAAGAAAGCGGAGACATCATACTCAGACTGAATCCGTCAAAAACTATTGCAACTGCAATACAGGAGATGCAGCTGCTAAAATCAAAGCTGCCTTATCTCAATGAACCACGGATACGCCCGAGTGATATCTACGCGCTACTGCATGGCTATTCATCTGCTGCGATTCAGGCTAACGCAGTAGCTACAGAGTTGCCTCTAGTTCAAGAAAATCTTAACCTTTATCTATCAAAATTACGTTATGTAAAATGTTCACTCAATGGGGATGATCTGCAACAGATCGGAGTGCCAGCAGGAACGGCAATAGGACAGATGCTGAAAACACTGCGTGACGCCAGATTGAACGGCTTGATCAATTCAAAAAAACAGGAGGAGGAGCTGGTCTATAAGCTTCATCCTGAGCTAAGGAAATAATGACGGCAACAGCAGGTGCAACAGCAGGTGCAACAGCCCGGCACCAGCGTACGCTTCTAAAAATGAACGGGGCAATTTCCCGCTCCAGCATGCCAGCCAAAATTTCCAGGGGGTCAGTTTCAGTCCACCGGCAGCCAATCCTACGATATCGAATAATATGACAGGTACCAGAGCGAAGCCAAATACAGCCCATATCCCATAGCGTTCCATCCAGTCCTTAGCACGTTTATATCCTCGAAGATGTTCCGGTTTGATTATCGCTCTTCCAAAATAGCCGGCAAGATATGAGGTCATCTCTCCAAAGGCGGTACCCGTGCAGGCAACAAGTGCAACGATTGCCGGATTCCATGTTGCAGCAGCGGTAGCAATGAAAGCTGTGCCCGTCACCGGGATCAAAATAGTGGCTGAACTCAGCAATGCCACAATAAAAACCGATAAATACGCTATCGAGGCATATTCATTAAGCGCAACTCCTAAATTCGTTTGAAAAAACCAGATGAGCGCAACTAATCCTGCCATCACTATCAGATAACCCAGAGTGAGCAAGATTATCTTCACCCATTTGCGATTAAGGATACCCGCAATGGACAATTTGGTCACGCTTTAATCAGTCCTCCGCTTTGAATAGCAGGAACAACATATGCTGTCAATCCATGTCCGGACAAAAGTATACCCAGTCCTTCCGCTTCATTTTTATCCGAACAAATTGAGAATAATGACGGTCCGGATCCTGATAAATGCACGTTTTTGCCTCGCAATCGCTCAAATAGTTTCCAGTATTTTTCAATTCCAGGAAATGCGTCAAACGCCACCGCATCGAATGTATTGAACACTAGCCGTGAGTCCAGTGCTTTAGCTAGAACCATTGCGTTCAATAGCTCCTCTGACAGATGGGTGTTCGAATAATGCGATAACGTCAGTCTAGCATAGATCTTCCCCGTTTTGTTGTCGCCAACAGGTAATGAGGGCACAAGCAAAACAATCCAGCACTGATCCAAGTCAGGCAATCGCGTTACCTGATCGCCCCTGCCTTCAATGAGAGCCAACCCGCCGGAGATAAAAAAAGGCGCATCTGAGCCTAATTTTGCTGCTATGTCCATTAGATCGGCAAGGGAACATATACCACCCCAAAATTCATTGAGAGCTAACAAAGTCACTGCGGCATCACTGCTGCCACCGCCTAACCCCGCAGCCCACGGAATGCGTTTGGTCAACTGCACACTGACATTCCCTGGATGCCCTGTCTTTTCCTTAAATAACCGTATCGCTCGAACTACAAGGTTATCTGCCGATTGCAGACTCTGTTCACTGCAGGAAAAAGTAAAATGATCAGAATTCTCGAAGGTAATCACATCATAAAGCCCTATCGTCTGCATCAAACTTCTGATCTCGTGATAGCCATCAGCACGCTTGCCGATAACCTCAAGGATAAGATTGACTTTTGCAGGGGCCAGAACAGTCAGTTTAGTCATCATGGTTGCACTGTGCCCGAACAATTTCCGATAATCGCTTCCACTCCTGCAGAGTAAGCGTCTCTGCCCTTCGATGCCAGTCTATGCCTGCGCTGCTTAAAATATGCTCCGATTCGTTATTCGAAATATCCATCCCGTGAGCCAGAGAGTTACGCAATTGCTTTCGCGGAGCGCTAAATCCGCTTCTTACTGTTTGTAGAAACTGGCCTATGAATACAGGTTCGATTACTGATTCTGAAAACATTTTGAACCGAATGACTGCAGAATCCACCTTCGGCGGAGGCGAAAAGCTCTGTGGCGGTACTTGAACAATGATCTCCGGCTGACTATAGATGTGCATTGTCACGCCAAGAGCGGTCATTTTACCATCCTTGCTGGCAATCGCCTCTGCAACCTCTTTTTGAATCATGACAACCATCAAAGATGGTTTTTCTTCAGCCTGAATAAAGTGATGCAGCAACGGTGACGTAATGTAATAGGGCAAATTGGCTACAACTTTGTAGTTGCGAGAAGCTCCAATAATATCCGCGGGAGAAAGGGTCAAAATATCTGCTTGTATTATGTCAACATTCGGCGATGATTTGAATCCTTGTTTAAGTCGACTGGCCAATTGTGCATCAAGCTCAACGGCGATTACTTTGCCCGCATATCTGGCAAGTTCCGTAGTTAACACACCAAGTCCCGGTCCGACCTCAATTACTGTATCTTGAGATGATAAATCGGCAGCGGCAATAATAAGATCGCGAATAGCGTTATCATGAAGAAAGTGTTGCCCCAGACGTTTTTTCGCTCTGACATTGGCATGCTGAAGTGCCTCTTGAGCAGAAACGTTGATGTGCTGCCCACTCATGTCCATACTACTTTCACAGTTTCTACAATAACGGCGAGACTGACTTGGTCAAATGTATCGTTAATCACAAATAATACTATTATTTGTGGCCGTGCACCGACTGTCGATTCTACCCCCTGGCTTATTGTGATTAGCCGGCTCCGACCGGATAACCCTACAACACCCGGAAAATACTATTTACCGTTGCTTCCTTCCGAACCTGGCGGGATTCATAGTTTTCCGCCGTGTAAGACCCGATCATCAACACCACTTAATCATAATAGTCCCTGGAAATTAGACCCTCGAGCCGGAATTCGACCCCGCTATAGCGGATCTCGGGTACAGGGCACCGCTGGTTCCCCGTCTAGCACGACCTCTGTAATATTACTATGAGCGGATACACCATGCAAACTTATTGTCCATATGCTAACCTGGATATCAGAAAAACAGGCAGTCCCTCGGACTCCATGCGTCTCTGTGTGGTCTCAATATCATAGCTAACACGATGCAGGCAAACGGTATTAGTATCAGTATCATACAGGGCATAACTCGCTCTGGGATCGCCGTCCCGCGGTTGTCCAACACTACCGGGATTGATGATCAATTTATTCGGGCCAAGACACACGGTCTCATTATCAATGAGAACTCTCTTCGTCACGACATCATCGATGAATTCGAAGATAACCGGCACATGGGAATGCCCCGCAAGGCAAAATGTAGTGCTGTAAAAAGCTGAATTTGCTTGAGCTGCAATGGGAGAAATCAGGTACTCCCACAATGGATCTTTCGGGCTGCCGTGAACTAACGTAAACCTATCTTCGATGAGAATACGGGGCAATGTCTGTAAATAGAGTTTATCGGATTCAGTAAGCTGCGCCGACGTCCAGCGATTCGCCGTTGCGGCATCATGATTAAAATCCATCGTATCTATTTTGCCCACAGCCGCCCAGTCATGGTTGCCTGCGATACAGAGATGATCAAAAACACGCAAAAGTTCAATGCATTGATGAGGCTCAGGACCGTATCCCACCACATCACCAAGACACCACAACTGCTCGAAGCGACCATGACCCTCAACGTCACGTAAAACAGCTTGAAAAGCAGTTAGATTGCTATGAATATCAGCGAGTATCGCGTAGCGCATTAATTATTTACCACTAAAAATTTCCAGCCGATCAGCCGCACCATGCAGCATAATTCTGGAATCGGACGATAAGATTGTAGCATTTACTATACAACCGCCAAAATAGCCATTTCAAATTTGTTGTTAACGTTCTATAATTGTTTCAATTGTTTCAGTAGAAAAGGGAAAAAACATGTATTATTTTGCCTATGATACAAATATTGATCGCAAGCAGATGACTACACGATGCCCTGATGCAAAGCCAAAATATTCAGCGATACTGCCAAATTATAAACTGATTTTCGCTGGTTGGTCGCGTCAATTGAAAAGTAGCGTAGCAACAATCAAACGGCAGACCAATCAAAAAGTCCTTGGTGGTATCTACGAAATTTCGCCGGCAGATATGAAACGGCTGGACAGGTACGTGGGATACCCCGATATTTTCAATCGAATTAAAGTCTCTGTATGGGCAGACTCAGATACTCCCCTTGAGGCGGAGACATATATTCTGATCAATCAGACACAGGAAACGCCGCCGTCAAAGGAGTATCTGGCTATAATCCAAAAAGGGTTTAAAGACTGGATGATCGAGTAACCCCCCCTTGATTTACAAGACTAACTCTCTTCTATTGTTATCTTCAGAATCTTATCGCCGGTAAAACTGGGGTTTTTATTTGGATCACGCACTGTGATTCTGTTTAGAATATCCATCCCTTTTGTTACCTGACCAAACACGGTGTGCTTGCCATCCAGATGCGGTTGTGGAGCATAGCAAATGAAAAACTGGCTGCCGTTGGTATTCGCACCGGAATTAGCCATCGATAACGAACCCGTGATATTCTTGCGTTGACTGAACTCATCTTCAAATTTGTAGCCGGGATCACCCATACCTGTCCCTGTAGGATCACCACCCTGCGCCATGAATCCGGGAATGACTCTATGGAAACTTGTTCCATTGTAGAAACCTTCACGGGAAAGAAAAACAAAGTTATTTACCGTTTTAGGTGCATCTTTAGCAAACAGTTCAATGACGATAGTGCCTTTTTCCGTTTCCATTGTCGCCGTATATTTCTTATTGACATCAATTTGCATGGCAGGTGGCGCAGAATACTGCTTTGGCGTTGATGGCTGAGTGCTTGAGGGAGTTGTACCCGTGGGATTCTTGGACTCTGAAGAACACCCCAGCAGCACAATACCAGTCATAGAAAGAAGCGTAAGTGTAATAAATTTGGACATAGATCGTGACACGAATTAACCTCCTGAATAGTTGATATTGTTATATTCTATAGTGCGGATAGCGGTCGAATCAAATGAGCTTCGTATTTTCGAGCTTATTGCAGAAACACCTTAATAAATGGGACTTCTGAGCCTGTTGCATAACCCCTTC
>DIKB01000101.1:0-8796 GCA_002421445.1 Dehalococcoidia bacterium UBA5629
GTGAGTATCAACAGGAAATGCCGGCATACCGAGAGAGAACAGCAGCACGCAGCTTGCCGTTTTCATGCCGACGCCCGGCAATTGTCTCAGCCATTCCCGTGCTTCATGCACAGTCATTTCCGCGAGAAAAATAAGGTCGAATCCGCCACGTTTCTGCTTTATTTGCATGAGAACATTCTTAATGTATCTTGCTTTTACCTGCGAAAGGCCGCCTTCTCTGATGGCATAAGCAATCGCTGTTTCAGGTGCGGCGATGATATCATCCCATGCCGGGAACGCAATGCGGAGGGAAGCGAAGGCGCTGGCTGAGTTTTTGTCCGATGTGTTTTGCGACAGGATTGTCTGTATCAGTTCCGAAATAGGATCAAGACGGGGTTTCCATTGACGATGACCGTATACAGATGCAAGGAAACTGCGAATTTTCTGAATATGGTTTCTTTTTGAGAGTGAAGTAGTCATCGAATCTATCCAGCGTAATTATTATACATGGTATGAGTAATCGCACAAACCCTCGCGTTATGAATCGGCATTCGTTGGTGCTATAATTATGCCGCATCCTGCGATAAGGGAGACGATCTCATGAAAGAACTCAAAATATTTACCGGAAACGCGCATCCTGTGCTGGCAAAAGCGATTTGCGATTACCTCAAAATTCCTCTCGGACAGGCAAAAGTAACTGAATTCAGCAACGAAAATATTTTTGTCCAGATTCTGGAAAACGTCCGCGAGCGTGATGTGTTCATTGTGCAGCCTTTGTGCTCACCCGTAAATAAGAACCTTGTCGAGCTTCTCATTATGATCGATGCGATGAAGAGAGCTTCAGCCGGCAGGATCACTGCAGTTCTCCCGTATTACGGATACGCCCGCACGGATAAAAAAGATCAGCCGCGCGTGCCGATTACAGCACGATTGGTTGCCGATCTGATCACCACTGCCGGCGCCAATCGTCTACTAACCGTGGATCTTCATGCTGCCCAGATACAGGGCTTCTTCAATATACCGGTTGATGAATTAACGGCGCTGTTTCTTCTCGGCAATTACTGGAAATCGAAGGCTCTGGATAAGCTTGTTGTGGTAGCAACGGATATTGGCATATCAAAACGTGCCCGCGATATGGCAGCACGGCTTAAAGCCCCGCTGGCTATTATCGAAAAACGCCGCGTTGGTAATGTGGATACTACGGAGACCTTGAATCTCATTGGTGACGTGAAAGGCATGCGTGCCTTGACCGTCGATGATGAGATTGACACTGCCGGCTCTTTATCGAATGCGGCACAAACGCTTCTCGATCATGGTGCCATCGAAGTATATTCCTGCTGCACACATGCCATTTTTTCCGGCGCCGCAATTGAACGCATTGCGAAATCGCCGGTGAAACAGGTAGTGGTTACAGACACGGTGCCGGTTAATGGCGCAAAGAAATTAGATAAAATAACCGTTCTATCAACAGCATCTCTTCTGGGTGAGGCAATACATCGTATTCATACAGGCATGTCCATCGGCGCTATGTTTGCCGAATAGAGGGTAATATGTTCAAATGGCTCAGTAATCTCGTTGATTCCAACGAGAAAGAAGTTAAGCGCTTCCATCCCATCATCGAAAAAATCAATTCTCTGGAGCCCGAATTTCAGCAACTCAGTGACATTGACCTCAAAAACAAGACGGCTGAATTCAAGGCGCGGCTGAAAAAGGTAGAGGATGATGAAAGAGAGTATCTCATTAACGATGGCTATCAGCCGGACAGCGAAGAGTTTAAAGATCGTCTGCAGAAGTCACTTGATGAGTTGCTGCCGAAGGCGCTCGAGGAACTATTGACGGAAGCGTTCTCTGCTGTTCGTGAGGCAGCACGCAGAACTATCGGCCAGCGTCATTACGATGTCCAGCTCATGGGCGGCATCGTGCTGCATCAGGGTAGGATCGCTGAGATGAAGACCGGAGAAGGAAAAACACTGGTAGCAACGCTGCCGCTGTATCTTAACGCGTTGATGGGAAAAGGTTGCCATCTGGTTACGGTTAACGACTATCTCGCCAGACGCGATGCTTACTGGATGGGGCCTGTCTACCATGCCCTGGGTTTGACCATCGCCAGTATCTTTCCCCAGACAGCAAGCGAATTTCAACCGGCACGTCTCTATGATCCTGAGTATATTGATGAAAAGGATAAGCACTGGCCTCATTACCGACCGATCACACGCAAGCAGGCGTATGAGGCTGATATAACGTACGGCACCAATAATGAGTTCGGATTTGACTACCTTCGTGATAATATGGCACTTGATCTACCTCAGAGAGTACAACGTAAACTGTACTACGCCATCGTCGATGAGGTGGATAATATCCTCATCGATGAGGCACGGACTCCGTTAATCATCAGCGGTTCAGCTGAAGAGGCGGCGGAAAAATACAATATCTTTGCCCGCCTGATGCCGTTGCTTAAACAGGATGAGGACTACAGTATCGAAGAAAAAACACGAACAGTAAGTCTGACTGAAAACGGCATTAATAAGATGGAAGGGGCTTTGCGCAGGGAAGGGATGATGAAGGCCCCGAGTCTCTATGACCCTGCAAATTACGGGTTGATGCAATATCTGGAAAATGCGTTAAAAGCGCAGGCTATCTTTAAGAAGGATCGCGATTATGTGGTGAAGGATGGTCAGGTGATCATCGTTGACGAATTCACCGGACGCTTGATGTTCGGGCGACGGTATTCTGAAGGTCTGCATCAGTCGATTGAGGCAAAAGAACGGGTCAAAATTCAACGTGAAAGCGTAACGCTGGCAACGATTACATTCCAGAATTATTTTCGACTCTATAAGAAATTGGCCGGCATGACCGGTACGGCGGCTACTGAGGCCGAGGAATTCTTCAAGATTTATAAACTCGATGTCGTGATGATGCCCACACACCGGCCGATGATACGGCAGGATTTTAACGATCAGATTTACAAAAATGAGGACGCCAAATTTAAAGCTGTTGCCGAAGATGTTGCCCGTTTGCATCAAGAGAAGCGTCCGGTGCTCATCGGCACGGTATCAATTGAGAAATCGGAGCTTATCGGTGAGTCTTTGAGGAGAAAAGGAGTCCCTCACCAGGTGCTCAATGCCAAGAATCATGAGAGGGAAGCGGCTATTATTTCTCAGGCCGGCCGTTTGGGTGCAGTTACGGTAGCGACGAACATGGCCGGCAGAGGCGTCGATATTATCCTCGGTGGTAATCCTGAGGAACGAGATCAGACGGATTGGCAAAGGGAACATGACGTAGTGGTACAACTCGGCGGCCTTCATGTTCTGGGTACCGAGCGGCATGAGGCACGGCGCATCGATAATCAGCTCCGCGGTCGTGCCGGCAGACAGGGCGATACGGGAAGCTCACGTTTCTTTGTATCGCTTGAAGATGATGTCGTTAACCGATTCGGCGGAGACCGGATTAAAGGCTTCATGGAATGGGCCGGATTCGATGAAAAGATGGCCATTGAACATTCCATGATCAGCAAGGCGATCGAGAATGCTCAGGTGAAAGTGGAAGGCTATCACTTCGATATACGCAAACACCTGGTGGATTACGACGATGTCATCAATAAACACCGCGAAGTGATCTATGCGGAGAGGGATAAGATACTCCACGGTGCAGACCTTAAGTCCAATATTCTGTCGCTGGTTGATGAACAAATCGAAAGCCTGGTTGCCACACGCTGCGGTAATGACACTCTCGATCCGGATATACCTCGATTGATTGATGAGATAAAAGCCATATTCCCGTTGCCTCAGGAGATAACCGTTGAAAAACTCTCATCGCTACAGGCTGATGAGATACAACATCTACTCATCAGCTATGCTCATGACCTTTACGAGCAGAAGGAGATGGAGACAGGAGCAGACAAGATGCGGCTGCTCGAACGGCTGGTTATGCTGAAGGTCATCGATGATCTCTGGAAAGAACATCTCACAGCCATGGATCATCTCCGCCAGGGTGTCGGGCTTCAATCAGCACGGCAAATCGATCCTTTAATCATCTATAAGAAGGAAGGACATGCGCTGTTCGACAGCCTGCTGGCAAGTATTCAGCATGATCTTGTGCATACTATCTATAACGTTAACATCTCTATACAGGAAGCCCACGAGCAGAAGAAACACCAGCCGGCTAATGCGGGCATGCCTGCCGGTAAAAAGATCGGACGTAATGATCCCTGCCCCTGCGGCTCCGGCAAAAAGTATAAGCATTGCTGCGGACGATAATCGTCTCGAGTTGATGATCCGATGAAAAACACGCAGATTGCCAGGGTTTTTCAGGACATTGCCGATCTTCTGGAGATCAAAGCAGAAGACAAATTCAAAATCCGTGCCTACGATCGTGCGGCGCGAACGATCGAGCATTTACCCAAAGAGATAGAGATCATGCTCGCAGAAGGAGAAAGTCTGCGGGATATTCCGGGCGTCGGTGACGCAATCGAGAAGAAAATCACCGAGCTGGTATCGACAGGAAAACTGGAATATTTCGAAAAACTCAAAGCAGATTCCCCGTCGGGCATCACCGAGCTTCTGGATATACCCGGTATCGGTCCAAAAACCGCACAGGTATTGACCTCTCAACTCGGAATACAATCGATCGATGATCTGGAAGCAGCTATCAAGAGCGGCGAAGTGGCAGAGCTGTCTCACATCGGCGAAAAGAAGGCTGAAGCGATTCTGCACGGTATCGAGGCGCTGCGGCGTAAGGACAAACGGATCCCGATCGGTGACGTTTTCCCGATCATCGAAGATATTCTGGGAACATTGCGAACTATTCCCGGAGTAAAGAACCTTACGGCTGCAGGCAGCGTGCGCCGTTTTTCGGAGACGGTCGGCGATATCGATCTCATGGGGACAGCCGATAATCCTGAAACTGTGCTTAAGGCATTTGTGGCTTTGCCGCAGGTGAAAGAGATATTGGTTCAGGGGCCGACGAAGGCGAGCGTTATCCTGGCCGGTGGCCTTCAAGCGGATTTACGGATCGTAGAACATGATTCATATGGATCGCTTATACAGTATTTTACCGGCAGCAAGCAGCATAACATTCTGTTGAGACAATATGCATTGAAAAAAGGGTTGAGCCTCAGCGAATACGGCATCACGGATGTGAATACCGGAATAATTGAGAAGTTCGCTACCGAGGAAGGTTTCTATGTTCGTCTCGGCCTGCAATATATCCAGCCCGAGATTCGTGAAGGTCAACGCGAAATTGAAATGGCCGAAAGAAAGGCGCTGCCGAGGCTTATCAGCCGGGAGGATATCCGTGGGGATTTCCACGTACATACAGACTGGAGCGATGGCAATGAATCACTGAAGGCTATGGTATTGTCTGCACAGAAGATGGGCTATACGTATCTGGCGATCACCGATCATTCGGCTGGACTCGGCATTGCACACGGGTTGAATGAAGACCGTCTAAAAAAACAGATGCAGGAGATACGAAAGCTCAATGAACAGAGTCCCGGCATCCATGTATTTTCCGGTGTTGAGGTGGATATCAAAGCTGATGGCAGCCTGGACTTACCGGATAAGATATTAGCGCAGTTGGATATCGTTATTGCGGCGATCCATTCTGCGATAAACCAGGATACGGAAACAATCACCCGACGTATGATCAGAGCTATCGAAAGCCCTCATGTTGATATCATCGCTCATCCCACCTGCCGTTTGATCGGCGAGCGCGAGCCGTCTGCAATAGATATGGAAGCGGTGTTTCAGGCTGCAGCCCGGCATCATAAAATTCTGGAGATCAACTGTGCCCCCTCCCGTCTCGATCTGAAGGATACGCATGTTTTCAGAGCACGGGAGCTTGGCGTCATGATCGCGCTGGGCACGGATTCACACCGAAGCGAGCAGTTCAACTACATGCGGTTCGGCGTTAATGTAGCACGTCGCGGCTGGTGTCAGGCAAAGGACGTGCTCAATACCAGATCGCTCAACGATGTCTTTGCGTATCTCAAACGATAGCTGTCCCACTGGTTGTTAGCTTGCTGATTTTCCTCACTTAGCAATGGTTTGAGATGCTGAGACAAGCGAGTTAGAATAGTGAGTAATAACACGTCCGAAGAAACAAGGTGGAAGAGGTGAAACTATTCCGGTAGGAAGATACAACGAAACCTATGGCCCCGGTGGCGGCGGATTCATCTTTTGTCCTCAATGCCACAGACAATTACCACCCGGGGCATTGTGGTGTGATTATTGCAATGCACGAATATGCCCCAACTGCAATTCGCTTCTCAACAGGTATGCGAGTTTTTGTAATAACTGCGGCTGGCAGGACTACTATTTCAGACAACCCGCAATGCAAGTCAGCAAAGGACCAAAGAGGTTTCCTGTCGGCCTGGGAATTGCTCTTATACTTATGGCCTTCGTACTGGTTGCGCTTGCCGTCATTGCTGTTTCCCCAACCACCACCCCTTCATTCTCAAAACCAACCACAGTCCTCTCCAACGAGAATAAAGAAATTACAACGCTGGATAAAGCGATTGCCACGCAGGATACCAGTAATCCGCAGCCATCCAAAACACAACCACTTATTCAATATGCTCTTGACCTTATCAATAAGGATAGATCAGCCAATGGTTTGGCTGTGGTGACTCAGGGAAGTAATACCGCCGCTCAGAAGCATGCGGAGGACATGTTGAACAACAGCTATTTCTCCCACTGGGGATTGGACGGTATGAAGCCTTATATGAGATATACCCTTGCAGGAGGGCTGAACTATGAGGCCGAGAACGCGTTCATGACGGCCATCCGCTGGTATGGCGGCACGGACCCATCCTATGTGAGAGATACTAAGGTAATGCTTGACGAAGCAGAGGAAAGCCTGATGGAAAGCCCCGGTCACCGTGTAAATATCCTCAATAAATGGCATAAGAATGTCAATATAGGGCTGGCCTACGGAAAAGACAGCCTTTTCCTGGTGCAACAATTTGAAGGTGATTATCTGTCATTCAGCAAAGTACCTGTACTGAAAGATGGTGTGTTTTCCGTCTCCGGACAAACGCTGGGCGGCTTTACCGTCAAGCAAATTCAACTATGGTATGATCAACTACCGCACACTTTGACTCTGGGACAAGTTGGCGCAACACATTCATATGATGCAGGAACACCCGCTGCATTTATCAGGCCACCAGTGCCTGCGGGGAAATATTATACTGAGATTGAATCGCTCTACCCATGGGAATCGGGTGTCGATCCTTATACTGTCTCGCCTGATACAGCACCACCCGATATGTCCAAAACACAAGATGCTGAAAATCCCATATCTCATCAGGAAATCGTCAAGTGGGTGGATGCCAGGCAATGGAATGTTTCGGGAAGTTCCTTTTCAATCGAAGCAAACTTAAGTCAGATACTCTCAAAATTCGGGAAAGGCGTCTATACGGTAAAGATTTGGGGTAATAGTGGAACTGAGAATATTTCGTTATCAAGCTACTCCATTTTCCATCGCTGACCTTTTGTGAACGCAGACATTTCGGATGTGTCCGTCCAGCATCACACGGAATTCGCCATAGCCAATTCCCCCGGTACTTTAATAAACTATCGCGAAAGTACCGGGGATTAAAGAATCGACGAAGCGTATTACTTCATATCGCCATGAGAATTAACCGAGTATCGCTTTCATGTCCGCCTGTGGGGTGGATATCGGCTTAATGGCGAATTTCTCAACGAGGACATTAAGCACAGTCGGGGAAACGAACGCCGGCAGAGTTGGGCCCAGGTAGATATTCTTAATACCGAGCGATAGAAGAGTCAGCAGAATGCAAACAGCTTTCTGCTCGTACCAGGAAAGCACCAGCGTTAACGGCAGTTCGTTGACATCGCACTTAAAGGCTTCAGCGAGCGCCACGGCAACCTTGATCGCGGAATAAGCGTCATTACACTGTCCTATATCCAGCAGGCGGGGCAGGCCGCCGATTTCGCCGATATTGAGGTCATTAAAGCGGTATTTCCCGCAGCCCAGGGTCAGCACCACCGTATCCATGGGGGTTTGCTTGACGAAATTCGTGTAATAATTACGGCCTGTCCGCGCGCCGTCACATCCTCCGACCAGGAAGAAATGTCTGATACCGCCGGACTTCACCGCCTCTATAAGTTTTTCCGCCACGCCCATGACGGTATTGCGGGCAAAGCCGGTCATCAGTTCGGTGCCGCCATTGATGCCGGTGAACTGCTTGTCCTCAGCCCAGCCGCCCAGTTCCAGTGCTTTGTCGATCAGTGGAGTGAAATCCTTCTTCCCATCCTTATCGGGTATATGCTTTAATCCGGGATAGCCGACCACTGACGTTGTGAAAATATTTTCGGCGTATGATTCTTTTGGCGGCATAATGCAATTGGTGGTATATAAAATTGGCGCCGGAAGCTCATTAAACTCCTTCTGCTGGTTCTGCCAGGCGGTACCGTAATTACCCTTCAAATGATCATATTTCTTCAGCTCAGGATAGCCGTGTGCCGGCAGCATTTCCCCGTGCGTGTAGATGTTAATGCCTTTGCCTTCCGTCTGTTCAAGAAGGTGCTTGAGGTCAAGCAGATCATGGCCGGTCACCACGATAAACGGCCCCTTCTCCACCATCATAGTCACTTTAGTGGGCACCGGATGTCCGAAGGTCGAAGTATTGGCTTCATCCAGCAGCGCCATGCACTTGAGATTAACCTGCCCGAACTCCATAATAAGCCCCAGCCATTCAGCTACGCTGTGTGTTTCCCCAATAGCCCGCATCCCCGTATAGAACCATGCCGTTACCTCTGTGTCATTTTTCCCCAGGACGTGGGCGTGCCAGGCGTA
>DIKB01000101.1:8821-10538 GCA_002421445.1 Dehalococcoidia bacterium UBA5629
TATCGCCGTGGAATAGACTATCCGGATCGAAGTCCGGGGCGCCGCCGAGCTTCATCTTCTCCTTTTCAACTTCCTGCTTTATCTCATCGATACGAGCCGGATCAAAATTAACATTGGTTATGGTGGCAAAAAGCCCCTGCATCATCAACTCATCGGCTCTTTCCCCCGTCTTTTTCCCATTCGCGGCACGCGCCAGACCCACCAGCGCGCACATCAGTTCGTCCTGTTTGCGGGAAACATCCGGCTGCTTACCGCAGACACCTGCTTTGATGCAGGCGGTACCTCCGGCCACCTGCTCGCATTGATAACAAAACATATTCGTCATGTATACTGCCTCCATATCTTTTTAACGGCGCCAGCGTTGCGCTGTCCTGTTAATAATAATACAATAAGGACTAAAAAGCGGTAACATATGTTACCGTAAAGAAGGACTGCATGTATCGGGAATGGATTGACACTCTGGATTCATCCGCATTATTCAGCGGCATAAACGACGAATCTCTCAATATAATGCTCGATTGTTTGAAACCGAAAATACGCAGGTACAAGCGGAGGGAGATCGTTATCGCCTGCGGTCAGCCGTTTCAGGGTATCGGTATCATTGCCTCCGGCAAAGTCGCTCTCACCAAAGAAACATATTCCGGCAACCGCATCATCATGGGTATTCTCGATGCTGGAGACATCTTCGGGGAAACGGCAGCTTTTTCCGACAGTAAGGTGTGGCCGATGACTATCATTGCCCAGGAAGACTGCGTTTTGCTGTTTCTAGCGCCGGACAAAATAACGGGAACGTGCTCCAATATCTGTGCTTCACACACCTCCCTGATTATGAACATGCTTAAAATACTGTCTAACCGGGCTTCGATGCTGGACAATAAAATAGAGCACCTCTCCGCGAAAAACATCCGGGGTAAAATAAGCAGCTACCTGCTGGATATATACCGCCGGCACAACAGCAACACATTCACAATACCTATGAAAAGGCACGAGATGGCGGACTATCTCAACATTCCGCGGCCGTCACTATCCAGGGAGATGGCTTCAATGCGCGATGACGGTATTATTCTGTTCGATGGGGCACATATAACCATCAATAACGTGCTTGAACTGGAACATTCAATCCGGTAGGCTCGAATCATTTCGCTCCCGGCGGAACAGTACCGTTAAGACAGTGACGTGCTCTTGAACAGGACGCTGCAACTGATTTAGTCTTTAATCAACAACATAAATTCTTCGACTGACAATCCTGCCTGGCGAATGAGACTTCGTAATGTATCTCTACGGACTTCACGATGATCAGGGACAACAAGAATAACAGGATTGCCAGATTTAGGGATCGTCAATAAATAACTATAGCAAGCAAGGTTTATCTATGTTATACTGTTGTCATGGACAAGTCGAAGTTAAAGGTGAAGTTTGAGGCATTGATTCCATACCTTGATGAGCGAATGAGAAGAATGGTTGCGGCATCAGAAACCCTGGGTGAAGGATATGGAGCAATATCCGAAGTGAGTAGAGTGACAGGTGTATCACGAAGGGCCATATCACTGGGTCTTGAGGAACTCAAAAAACCTGTGTTGGGACTTGAGAAAAAGGGACGCATCCGTAGAGAAGGTGGGGGACGAAAACGGACTGTGGATAGTGACCCAGCTCTCAGGACGGACCTGGAGCAGTTAATCGAGCCTGTAACATGGGGAGACCCTGAATCGCCCTTGTT
>DIKB01000004.1 GCA_002421445.1 Dehalococcoidia bacterium UBA5629
TGTATCTTCCCTGGCAGTATGCGTCGATCGTAGCATCCGCATCGGCAATGGCTCTTGTTACAACCGCCTCGCCCACCAAGCCTGTATTTTCATCGTCTGTGAGCTGGATCAATACCTCTGATTCAACCTGGTTGAAAATATCTATTTTGGTGCTGTATGCCATTATTTTTTACTCCTGATCCTGACTGATTCCGCCTTTTTTACATCAGTCTGTTCCGGTTCCGGTACTGTTTCAACAATCAGCATCGGTTCCGCCCTGAGTGTGGCAATCTCGGCTTTCGAAAACCGGCCGTCCGGATATTCAACAAATTCAGCAGGATGAACTACGCCGCACCTGCGGAACCCTGCTTTTTTACTTTTTATTTTTATCATTTAGAATCTCCTTGTCAGCTTGTAGGCCGTTAGACTGTAGGCTGTTAGCTAAAAGTCTACAGCCTAAACACCTACAGCCTTTTTTTACGCCAGCCCCTTGTTTCCATAACTCATCTGCCAGAAAGCATATCCGCCAGCTGCCCTTGCTTCTGCGCCGAACCTGAACTTTTTGCGCATGAACACATTGTCGGTCTGAGCGTCCGTCTGCTCAACAAAATTCGGCGCTTTCCTTTCCTGATAGACAAACGGTTTTACCGGCATGGATGTGCAGTGAAGAAACCATGCTGTTGTAGATGTGAGACGCGGATTTACTACCAGTTTTGCCGTGCCCTTGTACGGATTCGGCGAGTCGTCTGCCAGGCGCTCCATTTCGACCAGGCGCTTGCCTGTGATCTCCAGAGCGGGCGGAACCTCAAGCGTATCCGGCAAAAGCCCAAGCGGGCGACCTTCATCATCTTTTACGCTCATGATCGCTGTCCTCGCTGCGCCGTACGAGGCCGCTGCAAGCGCTGCCGTTGCCGCAGATAATGCAGCCGTACCGAGATTTGATACGGATGCGCCGGCAACGGTGTGATCCGAATCATAAAAATACTGCCCGTCATAGCATGTGTTTGTAAATGCGTTGTTTTTCAGATCTGAAACTATTTCATCAGGAAGCTGACGTGCGGAAAACCCTGCCATCTGCGCCTGGGGCGCATAGATACCGAGGTTGTCATCCTCTATGTCGTTGCGGTCCACTTCGACAGTTGCTTCCCAATCGTTATTCACTACGGTGTATTTAAATGCTTCGAGAGCCTTTATTACTTTATCCCCCATCCATTTGCGCATTTTCGGAAACATAGACAGCCATGTGTAATCATTTTGCCCCGAACCGCTCGGAACCAGCATGGCTGTTTGCGCCCACTGGCTGGGAGCTAAGTCGAACGCATTGTTGAATGTGGTTTTCAGCGATAAAAAAACCGCTGTAAGATTTGTTTTGTTTACCAGCATGATATGTTTTCTCCTTATTGTTTTTGGTTAATTTTTTGTTAAATTACACGGTTGTCAGGGTGCAGCCGTCGTTTACAACTACCCGCCAGATCAGCGCCGATGCTTTCTGCACCGCAGTCAGCACGATTATATCTCCTGCATCGTTTAACGTAATTGTATTATTGCCGGTCTGGTTGATCGCGGATGCTGCCGTGATTACGCAGTCTCCGCCGTCTACATCCATACTGATCGCAATGGTTATGCCTGCAAGCCCCGGAATTGCAATTGTCCTGGTTTGCGCTGCGGTTGTGGTGATTGCCACCGATCCGGATTTTGTCACCGGTATTGCGCCCGCATTTCCCGTGTCCGTAATAGCTACAGGCGCTTTGGGATATAGTTCCTGAAGCGCGGCTTCGACCGTAGTCTGTGCAGTAAATCCGCCAGCGTCGGCAATGCTGATTGCACTTGCCGCATGCGCTGCGCTGCCGTCTGCGATATGTGTTGCCACGTCTGCCTGTCTGATTGCCGGTTCAATGTCGATCCATGCGTGAGTGGTGTCGATATACCCTGCTATAATTCCGCAGAAAATATTGTTGGTGACGTTGGCCGTCAGATCTACGGTCTGATCATCAACAAGAAACACGTTATCCCCGATATTGGCCTGTGTTATGGCCGTGCCCATGACCGCCTTTACAAGCCCCCGCCTGCGGACAGTAACGTCTAAAGCGCCGTCAGCCCCAAGAGTATTATCTTTTTGTTCCATTGAAACGCCAACAAAAATAAGCCCTGCCGTATCACTGCCAGGCACTGCGTAACCTGCCGCATTGACACAGACAAATGCACCACCGTAAATTTTGTCTCCGTCATCCACCGGGACCGGCCATTCCACGCCTTCGGTGTATTCAAGATTTTTATCCGCTGCTAATGCTGTCATTTTTTATCCTCCTTGTTTAGTCTGTAGCCTTTTAGCCTGTAGACTTTTAGCTAACAGCCTACAGCCTATAGCCTTATTTATTATACTTTTTGTACATCTCGTCGGTTACACCCATCATCCTGTTTACCGAGCGCTGGGTGTCGTCGAGCGCCCCCGGCGTCTGATCTTTTGCGATCACGATGCCGCCAACAGGGATCACGCTGCCTGCCGGACGGGACAAGACGATCAGCTTGAACTGTTCGGGATTAGCCGCCGCAAGATTGCGGCCCCATTTCTCAAGCTCTTCCGGGCTGGTTTTGCCTTCTTTTAGCGCCAGCGAAACAAGATCGGATTGCTCCATTGCCGTAATTTTAGTCTTGAGCGCCGCCACTTCCTGACTGAGTACAACAGCCACATCTCCGGGCGCTTTGAGCGATGCGATTATTCTGCACAGCTCTTCTTTGCCGGCATCGGCTTTTGCTCCGAGGGCGTCCAGCACTTCTTTTGCCGCAACCGGCACGGCCGCCGACTCAAGCTCTTTTACTTTGTTCAGTGCATCTTCCACGGCCTTGGTGATGGTATCCTCCGAAGCGTCATCCGCCAGTCCGAGAAGTTTTTTTAATTTTTCGATCATGATTGTCTCCTTGTTGTTTGTTGTTATTGTTCCGGTTTGCTGCAGCTTGGCAACAATCGGTCTCAGGTTATTGATTTTTGGCGTATTGGTAAGCGCCACGTTTATCAGCACATTAATCATCCTGTCTTTTGCACGGAGAAACATTACAGGCGAAAAATACCGGTATTCACGGGTCTCAAGATACGCTCTTGCTTTATCCGTCCATTCCACTACTGCCCACAGGCCATCTTTCCCTTTCCATATCAGATCTTTAATCCATCCGGCTGCAGGCGCCTGTGCATCCGTCAGCGTTTGATGCTCGTAGTCGATTACCATATCATTTCCACGTGCCTTAAACGCTGCGATTACGTTTCTGGCCGAGGCCTCATCGCAATACGCAGGCGGCTCGCCCTGGATATCTATTTTACCGGCAGGAATTACCTGGAACTCTGCCGGAGCTCCGGTGAGCTCTTTTAAAATGGCTAATATCGCTGCGTTCATATTTTATTTCCCCATAATCCAGTCATTAATAATTTCAACAATTTCAGAACTGTTCTCGCTGCTGAGCCCGAGGAACGGACGTGCAGGAATATTTGATCCTGGATGCCGTACTTTTTTGAACAGGCCGAACGGCGTTTTAAGCGCCTTTTTCCTTATCGGAAATATGTCATGCGCGGATGTTCTGCCGCCGAGCTGGTGTATCGCAGCATAGATTTTATTTGTCCCGACCGCCACGGAATCATTTCCGATCAGTTGATACCGGATGCTGTCCCGGAGATGCCCCGACACCGTGAGTGTCCGGAGCCGTTTGGGATTCGGCGATACCGGAGGTTTCCAGGGAGTTCCGTCAGGCGCCGGACCGCCGTGCTGAAACCTCATTTTTGTTTGCTCGGCCACACGTTCTCCGATTGCCTTCATGATCGGCCGCATATTCCTGGTACGCTCTGCTATAGTACTCAGATATGCGGTTATGGCATCTGCACCCTCTGTTTTTATTACGATTTCCATCAGCTCCTGCCCGCTATTTCATCTTTTAATTTCTGCCCCAGATCCTTTGGCAATCTTCCGAGGGCGCTTTCCAGTATCCGGTGAGTTTCATCTTTGGAAGCCTTTCCCACATTATAATCCCAGCCCTTATCTATTCCAACCGGAGCTCCGGTTTTCGGATCAATGGGAGATGCCGGCGACTTGCCGTTTCCGGCCGCTTTTGCTTTTGTATATTCTCTTTTTGTCGCTCCGATAACCCTGCATTTGCAGCCCCATCCGTTTGGTGCATAATGTGTATCCCACCAAGGATCGTCTGCAG
>DIKB01000018.1 GCA_002421445.1 Dehalococcoidia bacterium UBA5629
CCAGATATGTCGTTTTGCGGGTAACGTCAGAACCGGCCTTGCCTCCAAGCACTCTCACTTTATTTTCCACATCCTGACGAGAAGATGATTCCAGTTTGCCAGTGATAACGAACTCTATTCCGGCCAAAGGCAGGTTGCCTGTTGCGGTCTCCTGTGATTCCAATTTAACTCCGGATCTCCACAGCTTTGCGATGATGTTTCTATTCTGCTCCTGGCGGAAAAAGGCCAGAATGCTCTCCGACGTTTTAGGTCCGATCGATGGTATATCGATGAGCCCCTCTTGCGTCGCTTGCGATAAATCATCAATGCTCTGGAAATGACCCGATAGAAGGTTGGCCGTCTCCTCACCGATACCGGGAATGCCGAGGGCGAACATAACTCGCGGCAACGCACGATCTTTGCTGGCGACAATCGAGTTCATCACATTGGTGGCACTCTTTTCTCCCATCCGTTCCAGTCCCGTCAGTTGTTCTTTTGTCAGATAATATATATCTGCGGCATCCTTCACCATGCCGGATTCAAATAACGCCGTACCCAGCTTCTCTCCGATGCCCTCTATATCCATCGCCCCCCTGCTTACAAAGTGCTTGATCCGTTCGAGCGCCTGCGCGGGACAGGCCGCATTGGTGCAGCGATGCATTGCCTCCCCTTCCGGCTTGATTACTTCTGCGCTGCATACCGGACATCGTGTCGGCATATGAAATACCTGTTCCCCTCCGGTTCTGCGGCTGGCAACCGGCCCGACGATCTCCGGTATCACTTCACCGGCGCGCTGAACGATAATCCAATCGCCAACACGGATATCCTTGCGGTGAATATCCTCTTCATTATGCAACGCCGCCTGTTTAATAGTAACTCCGGCCACCTGCACCGGGGTCAGTACCGCATACGGGTTAAGCGTTCCGGTTCTGCCGACATTGACCCTTATTTCCTCAAGTCGTGTCGTCGCCTGAACAGCGGGGAACTTATACGCAATCGCCCATCGCGGCTCGCGGCCGACGAATCCAAGCTCGCTTTGAGCAGCAATCGAATTGATCTTCACAACGATACCATCGATATCATACGGCAGCTTTCCTCGGTTCTCCTGCCAGTAATGATGATATTCTTTCACCTCATCGAGCGTGCGGCAGAGTTTGATATTCGGATTGAGCTTAAAACCGAGCGATTTCATATACTGGAGAATCTCCCAGTGGGTATCCGGCAACTGCCACGGGCTGGCAACCCATCCCCACTGGTAGATGAAGATATCGAGAGGCCGGCTGGCAGTGATCCGCGAATCAAGCTGCCGCACCGATCCTGCCGCCGCGTTTCTCGGATTGGCAAACAGGGGCAAACCCGCAAGTTCCCTTTCTTTATTTAACTTCGTTAGGCCTTCTTTAGGCATATAGACTTCGCCCCTGACCTCAAATCGAACAGGAGCATTTTTAACCGAGAGTGGTATACTTCCAATCGTTTTCAGATTCTGTGTAATATTCTCGCCACGATAGCCATCGCCACGTGTTGCCCCAGTCTGAAACAACCCCTTTTCATAGGTCAGTGCAATAGCGAGTCCGTCAATTTTCAGTTCACAGACGAACTCTTTCGGCGGCACGCCAAGTAAATTCGCTGCCCGTCGATACCAGGCATCAAGTTCCTCATCGGAAAAAGCGTTTGCCATGCTCAGTAAAGGCTGTGGATGCTCGACAACACCGAATTCGGCAATCGGCTCAGCTCCCACCCGCTGTGTGGGAGAATCGGGAGTCACCAGTTGCGGAAAGGCCGATTCGATTCCCTGAAGCTCACGCATCAGCCTATCATACTCAGCATCGGCTATCTCGGGGCTATCGATCACATAATAACGGTAATTGTGATGATTGATCTGCTCCCGCAATTCCGCTGCCCTGTTGGTAGCTTTAACCAGGTCTTCTGCATTCATAATATGGCTCATAGTATAACACGTTCGAAAAGTGGGGTGGAAGACTTGAAGGGTTGTCACCCCGAGCGAAGCCGAGGGGGCTCAGGTATCAATACAAACTGGATTCTTATTTTATAGCTGGTGTATAAAAGACACCTGAGATTTCTCGACTACGCTCGAAATGACTTTTTATTCTCTGGTTCTCCTAAAAGTTACGTAGTAGTATAATTTAACTGGACATTGTCCGTACTCAGTTATCACAAAATAATGAGAAAGAGCGAGCAAATGACAGAAAACATAAATCCAAAATGTGCGCAGTGCCTTACCGGAGCATGCGTTCCTTCGATTAAAACCGATGAAACTCCTTCTCTGGATAAGTCGCCGAATTTCTGTCCGATGAAAAATATGCAGGACACGCTCGGAAAAGCAGCGTCCGAATATAACAAACCGGATGTAAAGGAATTTGCCCGTCTGGCTTCAATACAGGAATTCGAATGTTATGAGTGTCAGCCGGACGGCATGAGGCCTGCAATCCCCAGGATTATGGAGCTCATCGAGTTTGCCCGCAAGTGCGGTTATAAAAGGCTTGGCCTGGCGATTATGCTGGGGCTGTGCATCGGGCAGATACCCTGTTTCTCAAGTACTGCCGCGTACCGGTGACGGTCATAGCCGTAAAGGACAGGGTGACGGGACATAACCCGCTGGCGGTTCTGTACACATCCTCTTCGTATTATTCCAGTCTGATGACTAAGACTGAACAATAAAACAGGCCTATGCACCGTGTCCTGTCTTCAATGCATCTTTGAAGAGCCGCACCATTGCTTCCGGCTGCATGGGGTTGAATAGTAACGTATTAACGAGGTTGAGGATCGGCGTGTGTACGCGGTATTTTTTGGAGAGGAGATTGACCGCCATTGTCGTATCTACACCTTCAGCAACATTCTCCATTGACGCCAGTACGTGTTCTACTTTTCGCCCTTTTGCCACCTCGAATCCCACGTGATGGTTCCGGCTGAGATTGCTGGCACTGGTGGCAAAGACATCGCCGAGTCCGGCAAGACCGTAGATTGTACTTGTTTGTGCTCCCATTGCCAGTCCCAATGCGAGAACATCAGCCCATCCCAGCGTAATAAAGGCAGACTTGGCGTTATCGCCAAGCCCCAAGCCATCCGTCATACCGGCGCCGAGAGCAATCACGTTTTTAAGAGCGCCGCACAATTCAACCCCGACGACGTCGTTACTGGTGAACGCATAGAATAAATCGGAGTTGAGCAGGTTCTGAACGTATGATGCCACTGCAATATCCTGAGAGGCAAGGATTGTTGTGGCAGGAAGATCGCGCCTGATTTCCTGCGATAGATTTGGGCCTGACAGAATACAGATACGCCCCTTCAATTCAGCAGGAACCTCTTCTGTAATGATCTCGGACATCCGCTTACCGGTATTTGCCTCAAGCCCTTTAGCTAGGCTGACCAGTATCGCAGATTTCGGTAAATGATCTCTGGCTATCCTGATGTTTTGACGGATGCCCTGCGATGGAATCCCCCAGATAACGAGATCAGCATGATACAGAGCTTTATCCAGTGAATGAGTGAAAACAATCGGATGACTTCTTGATGGACGAGTTGCTTTTTCCTGCAATTCAAGCTCTTTAGCTCTGGCTTCTCTTCTTGCCCAGATTGTAACAGGCACTCCCTGACGGGCAAGCAACCAGCCTACCGTAGTACCCCATGTTGTAGCCCCGATAACAGCAACGTTTGTCATTGTTTTGGTTCAGAAGGTTTCTGATCCCGTTTAGCGCCTCTACCAAAGAAGTGTAACTCTGTGCCTCGCTGAAGGCGTCCGATGTTGCCGCGATGCTGATAAACAATCATCCCCGTAGCAATGAGCGCATAAATAAGATAGACCCTGGGAAAATCAAACCAGATCGTGAGCGGCACGAGCAGCACCCAGATACCGAGCGTGCCGAGGATCGTCCCTTGTGACATATATTTTGAAAGAAGAACGGTAATGATGATAATAATACCGCCGAACAGCCCGACGTACAGGCCGTATAGAGGGAACATCATGAACCACCCGCCAAAATAGACGGCAGCACCTTTGCCCCCGCGAAATTTAATATATATCGACCAGTTATGCCCGATCATTGCCATCAAAGCGGCAACCACCTCCGCAAGATGCGCATCGATCGGGAAACCTGCCAACGGTATCAAACTATCGCCCATGATAGTTCTGGCAAGCAACACAGCAAGCATAGCTTTGGACAGATCCATGATGATAACAATAACGCCGGCTCCGAACCCAACGGAACGGATCACGTTTGTTCCACCAACGTTGCCACTGCCCACCTTGGTGATATCGATCTTGCCAACCAGTTTGCCGATCATCAGCGCAGACGGTATAGCTCCGAGAAGATATCCGATAAGAGCGATAAGAATCAAATTGCCTGCAACAATCATAATTACTGTTTCAATCGTCTGCGTTTTCTTGCTGGAGCCTTTATAAATACCAGCCGCAATGAGGTGCCTATGAAACCGAAGGTTTGCCTCAGTTTGTTCTCAAGATACCGTTCATACGAAAAATGCACCAGCTCTGGATCATTGACCAGAAACAGAAACTTCGGCGGATTTACGCCTGCCTGGTATGCCCTGATCACCACAAGCCGTTTGGTTCCGACCCGCGTCGGGGCCTGCTTCAACACCGCGTCTTTGATAAGCTTATTAACTACAGCATCGGGCATTTTTTTCTGTCGCTCATCCCAGACCTTGAATGCGATCGGCAGGATTTTGTCCACTCCCTGCTTATTTTTAGCCGATACGTAGAGCACCGGGCTGAATGATGCAAATTTTAACCGCTCGGCAATATAGGAATCAAATCTCTCTTTTGGTTGCTCAGGAACAAGGTCCCATTTGTTGACGATGAGCATCATGCCTTTGGAGGCATCTTTGATGTAACCGGCTATATGGGTATCCTGGGCAGTAAGTAACTCCGTAGCATCAACCACCAGCAACGCAATATCGCAGCGGTTGATGGCATGCATTGCTCTGATAAGACTGTAGTAATCAATCCCTGTACCCGTTTTGCCCCGTCGTCTGATTCCGGCAGTATCAATGAGGACAATTTCATGCCCCTCCCATGTTACTGCGCTGTCAATGGCATCCCGCGTTGTGCCCGGTGTACTGTCCACGATTGCTCTATCCTTGCCGGTGATGGCGTTTAAGAGGGTTGACTTACCGGCATTCGGACGACCGACAATAGCGAGCTTAATGTTGTCAGCTACAGCAGATGGTTCAGTTGACTCCGGAATGTGTTGAACAATCCGGTCCAGAAGCAAATCGACATTCCGTCCATGAATACCACTGACCGGAGTCGGTTCGCCAAGGCCGAGTTTAAAGAATTCGGCTACTCCCTGCTCTGGCTTGCTGGTATCGGCTTTATTTGCGGCGAGGATGACAGGTTTTCCCGTAGCATGTAATTGTGCTGCGATCTCCGAATCGCTAACGATGACACCATCTCTTATATCCACAACAAAAACAATAACGTCAGCCTCTGCAATGGCTCTAACCGCCTGTTCCGTAACCTTCCGCATCATTGCCGTATCAGCCTTCATCTCGAGGCCCCCGGTGTCAACGAACGTGAGCTTTCTGCCCTGCCATTCGGCATCCGCGATGATACGATCGCGCGTTGTGCCCGGCATGTCCTCAACGATAGCAACGTGAGAACCCACAATGCGATTAAATAAGGTTGATTTGCCGACATTCGCGCGGCCAACAATAGCAACAATGGGTTTCATATCTTTTGTATTCAAATACGTTTACTCCAGTGACGGTACAATAATACCATCAGGTCTTTATTTCGTCTAGAAAGGGGGTGGTGGCTCTTCTCGTTATTGCGAGCGCAGCCGATAAACCTTGTGACATTATATAGCAACGAGTCTTTCTTGTAACAGGAGACCCCTCGACACTTCGACTACGCTCAGTGAGCGGCTCGGGGTGATAATTGATTGTCATTTCGAGTGTAGCGAAGCGGAATCGAGAAATCTCCTGTGGCTTTCTGCACTCATTGGAAATAAGAATCCAGTCTGTAATGATATCTGAGACCTTTCGACACTTCAACTGCACCTCGACTCCGCTCGGTGAACGGCTCAGTGCACCGCTACGCTCAGTAACCAGCACGGGGGTGACACGTGTTTCGTTATGGAAATTATCCCAGAAGTTCAGCAAGGACGGCTTTTTGAGCGTGGAGGCGGTTCTCAGCCTGATCGAAAACAACGGAGGCAGGGATATCGTAGATGCCCGGTGCCGCCTCTTCTCCATAGTGTGACGGAAGCGGATGCATGAGAATCGCATCCTTTTTCCCTTTGGCAATCAACTGCGCATTTATCTGATAACCGGCAAAATCTCTATGACGTTTCTCTGATTCACCTTCCTGTCCCATACTCGTCCAGACATCTGTATAGATGACATCGGCAGTTTTCACTGCATCCTCCGGTTTCTCCAGTTGAGTAATAGTGCTGCCGCTGCGTGCACCGAACTCCTTTGCTCGCTGCATAAAAGAATCCTGAAGCTGGTAGCCCTTTGGGGAAGCGAGAATGCAGTTTATCCCGACGGCAGCAGCCGCCAGAATCAGACTGTTCGCCACATTATTGGCATCGCCAATGTACACAAGTGTTGTACCCTTAAATTTCTTCTTGTGTTCGTAGATGGTGAGTATATCGGCGAGAGCCTGACAGGGATGTTCGACATCGGAGAGGGCGTTAATGATGGGAATCGAGGTGTACCGCGTCATTTCCTGCAGTGTCTCATGAGAGAATGTCCGCGCAGCAATACCGTTGACGAAACGGCTGAGCACACGTGTTACATCAGAAACAGGTTCGCGTTTCCCCAGTCCAACCTCAGCGGGAGAAAGATACAATCCCTGACCGCCAAGCTGTTGCATCGCCAGTTCAAAGCTCACTCTTGTACGCAACGATGGCTTTTCAAATACCAGCGCCAGCACTTTGCCAGCCAGTATATTTAATCGTGGCCCCCGTTTCATTTTCGCTGCTTTTTCGAGAATATCCGTAATTTCCGCAGCAGAAAGATCAGCGATGGACAGTAAATTTTTCGCTTTCACCCTGAACTCCTCCGAACGTGCTATCAGTATATCATAGTACCATCATCTGGAGATACTATATAATATTGGTATCTATGTCTATGATGGGATGTGTTCGATGACTGAGAATAAACCGCTATTACTGCTTATTGATGGAAACGCCATTATCCACCGGGCGTTTCACGCATTGCCTCCGATGACCGTCGTGAAGACAGGGGAGATGATTAATGGAGTGAAAGGATTCGCCGGCACAATTTTGAAGGTGCTCAAGGATATCAAGCCTTCATACTGGGCAATCGCTTTCGATCGCCCAGCACCGACATTCAGGAAGGAGATGTTCGATCAATATAAGGCACAGCGGGCAAAAACGCCGCCTGAATTGATCAGCCAGATCGGGAGGGCGCACCAGGTTGCCGAAGCTTTTCACATCCCGGTATTTGAGATCGATGGATATGAAGCTGATGACGTGTTGGGAACGCTGACAAAACAGGCTGGAAGCAAAGGGCTGGAAGTGATGATCGTCACAGGCGATAACGATATGTTCCAATTGGTCTCCCCCGGAGTACGCGTGTTAACGCCGGGACGCCCGGCAACGGAGTACATCCCCTTCGACGAAGCCGCCGTGGAGCAGAAATACGAGGTGAAACCGTCGCAGCTTATCGATTTAAAAGCGCTGGCCGGAGACCCTTCGGACAATATACCCGGTGTGCCGGGGATAGGGAAGAAGACAGCGGCCAGACTGCTTCAGCAATTCGGCAGTCTGGAGAACCTGTATGAGAACCTGTACGCCGTAGCCCCCGCCAGAATGCAGTACCTGCTTCAAACACATAAAGAAGTCGCGTTTCAGGGCAAAAAACTCGTCACGATCGTGACGGAGGTGCCGATTACGCTCGACCTCGACCGGTGCAAGCTCCAGAGCTATGATAGAGACGCCGTGGTGAAGCTGTTCCACGAGCTGGGCTTTAACGAGATGCTGTCCCGTCTCCCCGACTCTGTATCCAGCGAATCCGTGGTGGAACATGAGTACGCGGCAAACAGAGGGAAATATCACACGGTCACCAGTGCAGCGCAACTCAATACTCTTGCCACACGCCTGGCTGCTGCGCCTGAATTCGCCATCGATACCGAAACGTCGGGACAGCAGCCTCTTACAGCCGACCTCGTCGGTATCTCTCTGTCCTTAAATGAAGGAGAGGCGTTTTATATCCCCATCGGACATACAACACCCGGGGATATCACTCAATTACCGCTACCGCTCGTTATGGAGAAGCTCGGACCGATCATCGAAGGGCAGGCGGTTGCTAAAGTTGCACAGAACGGCAAATTCGATATGACGGTGCTGCAGATGGCCGGTATGCCTCTCCGCCACGTGACCTTCGATACAATGATCGCTGCCTACCTGCTCGGCGACAAACAAATTGGATTAAAGGCGATGGCGTTCAATCGCCTCGGCCTGGAGATGGCGCCGATTACCGATCTGATCGGCAAGGGAGTAAAGCAGATATCAATGTCCCAGATAGATATTCGAAAGGCTGCCGATTATGCCTGTGCCGATGCTGATATGACGCTCAGATTAAAGAAACAGCTTGAGGCTGAACTGCGCAAAGAGAACTTGTGGGGACTGTTCATCGATGTTGAGATGCCGCTGGTGCCGATACTTGCCTCAATGGAACAGGAAGGAGTCACTCTCGACCTCGATTTGCTCGCTGAGCTATCACAAAGCCTTGGCACCGAGATCGGGCGACTCGAAAAGAAGATTTATGACTGGGTCGGCCATGAGTTCAACATCAATTCCCCTCAACAACTTTCGCAGATACTGTACGATCAGTTAAAACTACCGCAACCTCGAAAGACGCAAAGCGGCTATTCTACCGAAGCTGCGGTACTGGAAGGCATGCGGGGTCTGCATCCGGTCATCGAATTTCTGCTCCACTACCGCCAGCTGACCAAGCTGAAATCGACATACGTCGACGCGTTGCCCGCTCTGATCAATCCGCGGACAGGACGCATTCATTCGACGTTCAATCAAACCGGAACGACAACCGGACGGCTGTCCTCAAGCGAACCAAATTTGCAGAATATACCGGTTCGGGGTGAACTCGGCGGGAAAATACGGCAGGCGATTATCCCGAGAAAAGGCTGGACTCTGCTCTCAGCCGACTATTCGCAAATCGACCTCAGAGCGCTGGCCCATATCTCTCAGGATAACGAGCTTATCAATACCTTTTTACGTGACGATGACGTCCACACCTCCACAGCCGCTTCCATCTTTCATGTGCAGCCGGGTCAGGTTAAACCTGATATGCGCCGTGTGGCCAAAACAGTTAACTTCGGCATCATCTACGGCATGAGCGGATACGGGCTGGAACAGGCAACCGGTTTAAGCCGTGATGAGGCCGCGCACTTCATTCAATCGTATTTCGACCGGTACCCCGGCGTGAAAACATACGTGGAATCGACCAAGAAGCAACTCAGGGAACGGGGCTATGTACAAACGGTCATGGGCAGGCGTCGCTATATACCGGAGATCGGATCGCCCAACCGCCAGGTGCAGGAATCGGCGGAACGTATGGCGATCAATATGCCGGTGCAGGGCACATCCGCCGATATCATCAAAGTTGCTATGATTAACCTCGATGCGGCAATGACAGAGTATCGGGTACAGAGCAAGATGATTCTACAGGTACATGATGAATTAGTCTTTGATGTAGCGCCTGGTGAAGAGGAGCAGATGCGTGCACTGGTAGCTGAGATAATGCCGAACGCTCTGAAATTAAGCGTTCCCCTGAAAATAGATATAAAGATGGGCAAGAACTGGAACGAGATGAACTGATATGCCCGAGCTTCCTGAAGTAGAGACGATCAAAAATGAGCTTGCCCCCTGCATCATCGGTAAGCGCATCACTGATGTTGTACTTCCAGATTCTACGGCTGTAAAAGAGCCTGCTTCTGATGTTTTCATCCGCAAACTGAAGGGAACCACGATAGAGACCGTCAGGCGCCGGGGAAAATATCTCATCCTTCAGCTATCGAATCATAAATTTTTAATTATTCATCTGCGAATGACAGGTGCTCTGCTGTTCAACTGCCCGGGCGAACGCTATGTCCGCGCAGTGTTTCATCTCAATGGTAGGGATCGGCTTGCGTTTGCCGACCGCAGGCGCTTGGGCGTTCTCCGTCTTATCGATTCCGTCGGGGAGATTACGGATAAACTTGGCCCCGATCCTTTCGCCCGCGATTTCACGGCAGCTAAATTCGCGGAAAGGCTGCGCGGACGCAAGGCACCGATCAAAGCAGTGCTCCTTGATCAGCATGTCGTCGCCGGCGTGGGCAATATGTACGCCGATGAGATCCTCTTCATGGCTAAAATCCATCCGTTGAGAAAAACAAATACTCTGACTGCAAATGAGATCAAAGCAATCCATCATGCGATGCTCCGCGTTCTCCGCGCAGCTATCGCGGGCAAGGGAGCCAGTGTTGATACCTATAAGCGTCCCGATGGCAATCAGGGGACTGCTCATACTGAGTTTGCCGTTGCCCACCGGCTGGGGAAGCCATGTCCCGGATGCGGCACTCTCATACAACGATTACCTGTCAGAAACCGCGGCAGCTACTATTGCTCGCACTGTCAGAAACTCTAACTGCCCGGCTGACAACGACAACGGGTAGTGTCAGCACTACCTTTTCCGCCTAGAGTTAGTGTTTTTAAAAAAATATTTTTAGACTATTTTCGTCTCACACTCAGGCGCATGTTGACAAATGATTAACATCTTGCTAACTTTATATCATGGTAAGAAAATGATGTATAAACGGTTTAAAAAGGTCATAGCAATTTGAACGTAGCGGAGGATAGTGAGATCCACCGCTTTTTTATAGGGAATAATTTAAGAAGGTTTTAAAAGGGAGATTCAGAAATAAAATGACGATGCTAGGTGTCAAAAAGAAAAGCTTGTTCAGCTCTATTGAAGAGGAGCCTCCAGGAGAATGCTTTGTTCAAAACGAGGTTGATGAACCTCCAAGTTGTGAGGTAGACGAACCTCCAAGTATTTTAGCCGCGAGGAAAGTTGAGTCATTCCTGCGGCAAGTACCGGAAGAAAGCTGGAACGATTGGAAGTGGCACTTCCGGAATAGAATAACCACCGTCGAAGAATTGTCGAAATATATTCCCCTTTCGCCTCTCGAGCAAGAACAGATCAGGCTCGTTGCGCGTAAATACCCCCTTTCGATAACACCATATTATCTGTCTCTTATCGACGTCAATAATCCCGTCGATCCGATACGCGCGCAGTCCGTGCCGTGTTTCAGCGAGATCACATGCAATGCTACCGGCGTTGAGGACCCGCTCGAAGAAGGCAAACACTCGGTTGTCCCCGGATTGGTGCATCGCTATCCCGACCGCGTGCTCATGGTGATGACGGACCTGTGTTCTATGTTATGCCGTCACTGTACGCGTAAACGCGAATGGAAGAATGGCGGCTGGGTGCACTCCGATATCGAGATCGACCGGATGCTCGATTACATCAAGAGTCACCCTGAGGTGAGAGATGTCATCATTTCCGGCGGTGATCCATTGGTGCTGTCAACGCAGTGCCTTGAATCGGTGATCTCACAGATCAGGCAGATTCCGCATGTTGAGATTATCCGTATCGGTACACGATTCCCTGTGGTGCTGCCACAGCGAATCGATGATGAGCTGTGCAACATGCTTTCCAAATATGGGCCGATCTGGCTGAACACCCATTTTAACCATCCGAATGAGATAACGCCGGAAGCAGCCCGTGCCTGCGATAATCTGGTACGTGCCGGTGTCCCCGTGAACAACCAATGCGTACTGCTCAAGGGAGTCAACGACACTGCTGAGATACAGACTAAACTGTGCCACGGCCTGTTGAAGATCAAGGTGCGCCCCTACTACCTCTTCCAATGTGATGAAGTGGAAGGAACCGAGCATTTCTGGACATCGGTTGATACCGGCATCAAGGTTATCGAGGGCATGCGCGGACATACGTCCGGTCTGGCTGTGCCGACATACGTTATCGATCTGCCGAACGGCGGAGGCAAGATACCCGTTCAGCCTGATTATATCCTCATGAAGACACAGGATGAGATGCTGGTGAGAAACTACCAGGGTCGCATCTTCACCTACAAAAACGCCAGGAACGGAAAGAAACCGGCCGCCCGTAAGAACAAAATGTTACCTCAGCCGTTGTTTCCGATGGAAGAGTTTGAGCCTCAACCTGTGAGAGTCAAACGTGAGAATAGGGCTTACCTACGATCTTAAAGCCGAGGTGAAGCCCGATCACGGCGGCTCCGATGATGCTCTCGAAGAGTATGACTCTCTGGAGACGATCGAGGCGCTTGAATCGGTGTTCAAATCGAACGGACATGACGTCGCCAGATTGGGCGGCGGCAGAACGTTTCTTGAGAACGTTCTCCATGAGCGCGTTGATCTGGTATTCAATATCGCCGAAGGAAGAGGAACGTATCGCAGCCGTGAAGCACAGGTGCCTTCCGTGCTTGAGATGCTTAACATCCCATATTGCGGCTCCGATCCTCAATGCCTCGCTGTTTCGCTGGATAAGCCGCTGACAAAAGGCATACTGGCGTCATACGGTATCGCCACCCCTGCATGGAAGGTTGTGAGCACCGCACAGGAGCTTAAAGGGATACATTGGCGTGATTTTCCATATCCGGCTTTTGTTAAACCGGCATACGAGGGATCGAGCAAAGGTATCCGTTTCGCCTCGGTCATCGAGAACGCCGAGCAGATGGTCAGTGTCGTGGGGAACGTGCTGGCCGATTACAAACAGCCGGTGATTGTCGAAGAGTTCATCATCGGTGAAGAGGTGACGGTTGGCGTGCTGGGAAACGCCCAGCCATCCGTACTCGGGATCATGAGAGTGTTGCCGCGCAAAAAGATGGATCATTTCATTTACTCCCTGGAAGTGAAGCGCGACTGGGAGAACATGGTGGAATATGAATGCCCGTCTCAACTTGGTGAAAAGACGAACGACGGGATCTCAGCAGCAGCGCTCAAAGTTTTTAGCATCCTCGGCTGCCGCGATTTCTCGCGTGTTGATTTTCGCGTAAAGCAGGACGGAACACCATATTTCCTTGAGATAAATCCGCTCCCCGGACTCAACCCAAAGAGCGGTGATCTGGTGATCATGTCAGGGAAGATGGGTTGGACATATCAATCGCTCGTTACTGCTATTCTGGCTGCTGCTCTGAAGCGCTATGGTTTTACCTCGTAAGGTTGCTATCGTTTACAACGCCCCGACGTCCTCTCATTATGATGTTGCCGGCGAAACAAAAGCGATGGCTGCGGTTCTTGAGGAGGTAGAAGCCGTGCAAGCAGTCCTCGAACGGGCGAATTGGCAGGTTAACCTGATGCCGCTGCTGCCGCCGAGGGAACAAGCTGCTGAGATAATACACGCAGTGAGAGCGGATGTGGTTTTTAATTTGTTTGAAGGGTTCGGCGATGATGCCGTAGCTGAAGCCTATATGGCGGATGTCCTTGCTAAGAGCAAGCTGCCCTTCACCGGGTGCCCGGGTTCGGCACTGGCTCTGGGACTCAATAAGGGTAAGGCCAAGGAGCTGCTGATATCTGCCGGCGTACCGACGCCGCAGTATCAGGTGCTTACCCCGGCAACCGTTTCGCTGTTCAATCTCACGTTTCCCTGCATCGTGAAGCCGGGCAACGAGGACGCCAGCCACGGTCTTTCCGGAGATAGCGTCGTTCATGATAAAGACGGGTTGCGACAGCAGGTGGAGAAGATCAGTAATTTGTTCGGCGGAGAAGCTCTCGTCGAGGAATTCGTTGATGGCAGGGAGTTCAATGCCACCATCCTGGGGAATGAACAGCCTGTGGTTCTTCCTGTTTCTGAGATCGTCTATTCGCTGCCGCCCGGCATGCCGCGCATCATTACCTTCGAAGGGAAGTGGGAAAAAGATAGCGTTTTCTTCCTCGGCACCAAGCCGGTGTGTCCTGCTGCGCTAACTGCTCACGAGGAGTCTTATATCAGAAAAATCGTCATGGCTGCTTATAAAGCGGTCGGCTGCCGCGGGTATGCCCGCATCGATATGCGTCAGGACACGGGGGGCAAAATTAAAGTGCTTGAGGTCAATCCGAATCCTGATATCGCACCCGATTCCGGCGCTGCGAGGCAGGCCAAAGCCTCTGGCTTGTCCTATGACGAATTCATCCTGAAAATAGTACAATTGGCGCTGGAGGACAAACGGTAATGCCGCCAGCAACATTGCGATCCATGAAAGCGGGAGATAAACCTGCTCTCGAAGCTATCTTGAAAATGACGCCCGAGTTCACCGCCGAAGAGATCGATGTCGCTCTTGAGGTCATCGACGACTATCTGAAAGACGGTACAAAATCGGGATATTTCATACTGGTTGCGGACATCGATTCCAGGGTCGTTGGCTACATATGCTATGGCCCGAGGCCGATGACGACCGGTACCTGGGATCTGTACTGGGCGGCGATTCATCCCGATTCCCAGGGCAAGGGTATCGGCAGATCGCTATTTATGGCTGCAGAGGCTGATATTACGAAATCCGGCGGAAGGATTATGATGATTGAGACCTCATCCAAGCCCGGATATGAGAAAACCATCAGCTTCCACCATTCCCTCGGCTATACCGATGTCTGTCTCATTGAAGATTTTTACTCGATCGGGGATCATATGCTTTTGTTGATCAAACGGATTCGCTGATACCTGAATAGCAGGAGGAGAGAATACTATGAATGTTTCGCACAGTGTTGATACGAATACCTGCAAACCGTGCGGATTATGCAGCGAAATCTGTCCCGCAGGCATCATCCAGCAATCGACATCGGGAGAGATCAGTTTTCGCCCCGATAGAGTGGAGCTTTGCGTCCTCTGCGGTCACTGCATGGCTATCTGTCCGACAAAATCAATGCATGCCGGTGAATTATCCTATGATACCGATTTCTTTGATCTGTCAAAGACGATTTATGATGCAGATGCATTCTCCAATTTCCTTGCCAGCAGACGATCGGTCCGTGTTTTTAAAGATACGCCGGTACCCCATGATACTCTTGAGAAGCTTGTGGATATGATCTCTCTGTCGCCTATGGGCTTCCCTCCACACCTGATAGAGATCGCAGTTGTTCAAAACCCCGAAGTCATGAGAAAAGCCCTTCCGTTTATGATCAAAACGTACAGCGATCTGGTGAAATACATGAGCAATCCATTTACGCGATTCTTCATGCGCCTCATAGTTCCAAAAGCGGCGATGACCGTTCTCACAAACCATGTTGTCCCTTTGATGAGCAAACGATTGCCGTATCTGGATACCGAGAAGAAAGATATAATCATGAGGAGCGCTCCCGCCATGCTGTTATTCCACGCCGATCGTAACGCCATGATCGGAGCCGAGGATGCCGGCATATATCAAGCCTACGGACTGCTGGCAGCGCATTCGCTGGGATTAGGCGCGACTGCCATTGGCCTGGTGCCGCCGCCGATCAATCGCAGCAAAGAGCTTCGTAAGCTATTAAATATTCCGGAGAAACACAACGTGCTGGCGTGTGTGATTCTGGGATATCCGAAATATACGTTCCGGCGCGGCATACGCCGCAATCTGGCCGGTGTGCAGTGGTTGTAAATCGTGATAAGATCAGAGCTCTTTGAGTATCGCCGCAGATATCTCATATCTGTGCAGCGGTGAGATAAGATAAAATCCGTTCACGGCATCTCTGGTTGCCCGCATAATCTCGAGTGCTATGGCGATTCCCTCTATCCGGGCTTTCACCTTATCTTCAATATCCATCCTCTCCCTGATATGCTCGGGGATGTTGATGCCCGGAACCTCGTTATGCAGGTATTCCGCATTTCTTTTGCTGACCAGAGGCAAAATGCCGAGATAGATGGGGATATTCAGATCTTTAACCGCATCGCACATGCCCAGTACTTTTTCAGCATCGAACATCGGCTGAGTCATCACAAATTCCGCACCAGCCTCAACCTTACGCCCGAGTCGCTTCACCTGTCCGCTGATATCCGTAAAATTGGGATTGAAAGCCACACCGATGCGCATATCCAGATGGAGCGATTTCTTCATATTATCGATGAGCTTCACCAGCTTGATGGAATCAACGTCGTAGACCGGCGAAGCCTCGGGATTATTGCCCAGAGACACTGCATCACCGGTTACCGCCAGAACATAGCGCAGCCCCAACGCATATGCCCCCAGAAGATCGGATTGCAGCCCGATTAAGTTCCGATCTCGGCACGTATAGTGAAAGATCGCCTCCATCTTGGTTGTCTGCTTCACTATGCCGGCAGCGGCAATCGAGCTCATGCGCACCTGCGCCAGCGGATTCTCTGGAAAGCTGAGCACCCGCGCACCGCTGCCTTTCAGCATGGCAGCAGCATCGATGAGCTTCTCCGTATCAGCCTGTTTAGGCGGCAGCAATTCAACGATAACGCTGGCAGCTCCCGCGCTTTTCTTCTCAAAGAAAGCAGGGGGCTGCACAAAGACCGCTTCCTCCTGTATCTCGCGCCTGGGACGCGGAGCCGGCGCCGCGTTTTTAAGCATGTTAGCAACTAAGCGGATATGTTCCGGAGTTGTACCACAGCAGCCACCGATGATATTCACGCCTGCGGACACCAGCTCCTGAGCATGAAACGCAAAATATTCCGGCGACGTCAAATACATCGATCGGCCGTCAACGATCTGCGGGTAGCCGGCATTGGGCAGTACGGAAATATATTTGTC
The DNA here is from genome assembly GCA_002421445.1 of Dehalococcoidia bacterium UBA5629. Taxonomy (GTDB): domain Bacteria; phylum Chloroflexota; class Dehalococcoidia; order GIF9; family UBA5629; genus UBA5629. The sequence goes on from DIKB01000018.1 coordinate 16,745, forward strand.
CGTCAGCTCCGCCAGCCTGGTGACGACATCATGTAAAGCGGCCGGGCCATTGCCGCAATTGGCGCCGATGATATCCGCTCCGCCCTCGGTGAGAGCGTCAACGATGGCATGAATGCTATTACCGTATCCGGTGCGCAAACCATCCAGAAAAATCATCTGGGCGATCACCGGTAAAGACGTTTCGTTTTTGCAGACGGAGAGCGCAATCTTGATATGTTCGAGATTGGAAAACGTTTCCAGCATGAGGATATCGACTCCGCCCTGCGCCAGCGCCAGCGCCTGCTCCTTATAGATGTCATAAATCTGCTGGTCGGATAGCTGCTGATCTATCGAGCATTTATCCAGCGGCCCCACCGAGCCAGCAACGTAGGCACTCTGGCCTGCGGCCTTCCGTGCGATCTTTGCCGCAGCTTCATTGATGGTGCAGACAAGTTTTTCGTAATGAAACTTTGCCAGCTGTGATGCATTGGCGGCGAAGGTATTCGTTTCGATGATATCAGCGCCGGCATCCAGATAGCTACGATGCAAATCTTCGATAATTTGCGGCTGCTCGATATTCAAGTATTCATAGCAATGCTGCGGATCGATGCCACGGGCATACAGCATTGTGCCGGTGGCGCCATCGCAAATAAGTATCTTTTCGTGCAGAGATTCAAGAAAACATTTCATAGTCAATTTGATTATACTTTCTCATCAACACCCTGTAAAACCTATAAAGTGAAGCATAGCAGATAGTCAGCAGGATTGCCGGTGTGATACCATATAGCAAAGTGAATAACCTCCCAGCTTGCTGGGGGGTTATTCACTTCCTGTGCGTATCTTCAAAGGCTGAGGCGCGCCTAAGCTAAGCATTGTAATCGGTTAAGTCCGCTAATGAATTGTAATCATTAATATCGAGATGGTGACACCATACGCTTGGCATATATAATCTGGTTTTAGCTATTGAGCTTTTCCATGCTAACACTTCAGCTTGACATTGAGTGCCACACTTCTTGTTTACATATTCAATAGCTGGTTTTAGATCTGTGTCAGTAGAAGCTATCACACCGATATCATATTCATTGTCGATGGCAAGAGCCACAAAATCAATTGCTAGAGCGACGTCAACACCTTTTTGTTCCGGTTTAGAAGTTGGCCACGCAGGAGGATATCTGAGTATCCTGGATATTACTTTAGCTCCTAGTTTCTCCCATGCATTACACTGTTTTATATGGGCAGCATATGCTTTAGGTTGCTTTGCGGCATCTGGACGCCCTGTATAAATTCTAACTTGCTGAAGTAGTCTGCTACTGTTGGTGGGCGAACGTGAACAAATTAATTTACCTAGTTTAATTGGGTTAATTTGTCCGCAATAGTGTGGATCGGAATTCTTGAAAAATGCAGTTCTTGCACCTTTATACATGTTTTTATCATCTATAAAGAGTACAAGCTTTCTCAGTTGCACTATATGGTTCTCCATAAAAAAACCTCGCCAATTCAACCAATTGGTCGAATGGCGAGGAGCAGTAGATTTATGTTAATACTTTCATAAGGCTTTGTCAATATTTACCTACTTTACCGCTTTTCAAATTAACCTGTTATAAAGTTGTGTCAATAAGAACATTGCTCTTCAGTTGTCGAGTGTAATTCAAGCTATATGTCGGGCTATTTTAAAGTAAATACATCAATCTGGGTTAGCGGTCAAGAGTTCTGCTACGAGCCTATCTATTTTTTGCGCAATACCATCCTTATGCAGGGCAGCGCGTATTTTCTGTCTGGCTGTGACGAAATATATCTCTTCACTTAATTGCACTGCGGCAGCAACTTCCTCTGCGTGAACGGCTGCTTTCGCCAGTGCCCTGTGCTGCTTATTGGATTCATCGAATCTGGGAATCGGCAGGGATAGCATCACCTCATCGAAATCACGGGCACCCCACTGTCCTCTGCTCTGCAAATGTTCCGCCATCTGACGTGCTGTCTCGCTATTGAGGATGGCGAGCAGATAATACCCCTCTGGTTCTGTGTCTACTTTCATCCAATACAATTTGTGCTCGACGACTCCACGGGAGTCAGATAGTAATGTTGCTGCTGGCAAGGTGCCCGAAGCGCTATATGCAATTCTTAATGCTGGAGTGGGGAATTGGGCAGTTAAGTTGCCGTAAAAATCTAATCTTTGGAGAAATGTCATACGATCTCTCCCATATTGTGTCCATAATTGCTCAGCGTTTCCAAGCCATTTTGCCAGATGAATATAACCAGCTTGTTGGGCATTCTGCGCATTGATAAGACGTTTCTTTTTATCAGACCATGGGATAATTGCTAATACCGGTTTTAGTACCCGGTATGGTACTATAGACTCGCCTAAATAGAGAGGACGCAGAAATTCATTTTCCATATTGCCCTGCAGGGAAGGTAAATCCTTCCATGGTCTTTTCTCCTGACCTGTACGGCGGCTGCTTACAATGGGGGCAGCGGGATTTAATCCCAGTACTCCTGTTGAAGTTGTTTCTACCACGCACAACATACGTGGGAGAATAGTAGCACCCTGCCTGAATTCATTGTGATAGGGTGAGAAATCAGCGTCATCATCGAATAGCTCCGGCCATGGTTTGTTGTTCCAGATGAGCGTCGTATTGGCTTCGCTCGTTGATGCGTCTCTTTTTGATAATGTACCGGTAGCAGCCATAATGGTGGCTGGCATTACGGCGCCTGACTCATGTCCGAAACGTGCGAAAAGAACGCATGAAGGCACCGGAAAGAGCGGCTGCACATCGTCTGAGAATGCCCATGCGGCGGTGAATTGCACGCTGGCGTAGATATGCCTGCCTCTACTACCCTGTGCGGCGCCATAGACGCCGGTTCTAAACCCGGCGAATTGCCTGCGGGTCATCGCGGCGTACGGCATGACGAAAGCAATTATGCCGCTGTCTTTGAGATAAAGCTCCACGGATCGCACAAAGAAATAGCCGGACAGATCCTGATGCGTGGCTACTTTTCCGCCCACCCAGAGGCCACGTCCCTGGCATTCTTCTCTGAAGCGCTGCTGCATCTGCTGATCCATGTAGCGGTACGAAAGCCATGGAGGATTGCCGATAAGCACGTCGACCTTTTGTCCCTCCTGCGATAACCAGACGGGGCGCACCAGATTGCGCGCTACAAAACCCCATATATGATCTCGGCCATCGCGGTGAAGCTGGTGAAGAGTATTATAGGTATTCACAAGCGTATTCACCGCCTGAGCACTGAGGTGATAACTACGTTCGAGCCATGCGCTCAATCCTTCGCTGGTGGCATTTTGCTGGCTCAGCTCAAGCATACGCCCGATAACAGCATCAAATAAGCTTTGGTCTCGTGTTACTTCAAAAGGAAACTCAAGTAATTCCTGGCTATCGGGTACCTCAATAAGCACATCCCGCTCTGCCAGGAAACCACGCGTATTCCATTGCAGTGAATCGCCGATATATATGGGTATATTGATACCTGCTGGTCTTTGCTTTAACCGTTCCTGTCCCAGTGCCAGCAGAAAGGTGACACGGGCGATCTGGACAGATACCGGATGAACATCAATGCCGAAAATTTGCCGGCAGGCAAGCTCGATAGCCTCACGTATCGGTAATCCGGATTTCTCCGCGGTTTTCATCAACAGACGAACCGCGTGAAAGACAAATGTTCCTGATCCACACGCAGGATCAAGCACACGCTCCTCAAGTGGATTTTTAATAACCTCGGCGCATATCCGTTCGGCCAGCCAGTCCGGCGTGTAATATTCTCCGAGGACATGGCGCTGTTCTGGATCAATCAATGATTCGTAAAGACCTTTGAGAACATCAGTTTGTACATTCTCAAGGCGGAAACGGCCAGCCTGTAAAGCTACGCGGCGCACCAGATCAATACCTCTTTTAGAGGTCAGTATCCAATCGAAAAAGTCCGATTCAACCATCCCTCCGATTCCGGCTTCGTGAAATCGTTTACCTGAAAGAAGGTCAGCGGGATCATTTACCGGGACACCGAGTACCTTTGCAGCCATCGTCTTGGCGATAATCGTGAGATATGTATGTTGAAAGAATAAAGAATCTTCGCTGACAGCGGCACCATAAACGCGGCGGATGAGCTGCGCCCACAGATCGCGTTTCAGACGGACGTCAGGGTGTTGTTCTACCTCAGTCCATATCGATGTAAGCTCTTGCCTCGCCAGTCCCCATGCGAGGCTGTTCCGCCCAAGCTCACGCCGGACGATCTCCGGGTCAGGTTCCAGATCGACGCTGACAGCGACTACCGAGCTGAGCCACGCGAGCAACTCTCGCGGTTTATCCGCTGGTGTTTGGAAAGATTCGAATCGCTCCAGTTTGCCTGAGCGAAGCTCATACGGTATGAATGTCGCACCATCGGTGGCTATGCCTACAAAGTGAGATCCGGTTTCTTTTTCACGCTGGGCAAGATAATCCGGCAGCTTATTTTCGGCATCATGCTGTTCGCGCCCAAGATCAGATTTAAATTCGAACAGGGTTCGTCCCAGCAGGGCATCAATCCGCCCGTGTACTTCCGGAACTCGTCGTTCGAAATCGAGTTCTGTGCTTTTTGCGCCAAGTCCGTTTACCAGTAATTCGTAAACGAGAGCGCGCACTTTCTCATGCTGAGGTCGGGAGGCCAACTCAGAAACTATTTCATGTAAGCGGTCTGAGGATAAGGGCATTTCTTAAACCTGCTTATATCTCTTATAGCAATAAAGAAATTAAATTATGCACATCTTATCACAATGACCTTCATAAACAAATAGTTGTGGCATCAAAAAACAACGGTTTACACCGCTTCCACTGCTTACTTAGTCAATTCCGAGCACAGTCGATGAATCTTAGGATGGTATACAACGAGTCTTTATAGTGACAAGAGACCCTTCGGCTTCGCTCAGTGTGACAACGGAACATATTTTGTAGTGAAAGTCGGTTCATTATTAATATAACCTAAGGTTACGGCGACTTTTATTAAAGAAATTAAAAATTATTGGTTTATTGCATTCTCTTTGCGTGCTGTGTAATCTTAGAATGATGCTTTTAATAAAAATAAAGGTAATTCAAAAAGTGGTGGATTAGTAAGAGTTGAAGGGGGAAATATCTATAGTATCGCTTGTACGAAGCGATTGAACGTTACTCATGTCCTTGATGTGAAATGGAAATAAATGATTATAAGAAACTCGAAGAGCTAGTACAAAACGATATTCTTGAGTGTAGGAGACTATTTGCAAAAAGTGTCTCCTACATTTCAAAAAATTCGACTTTGGAGGAGAGAAAAAAAGATTTCCCGAAATTGCTGATAGAGTGCTTTAAAGTTCATAAAACTGCTTTGAGAATTCTGATTGATAGGATCTCGTATATAGAAAATCTAATAGCACAAGCAAACATTAAAAATGCTGCCGACTCTCGCAATCTCGAAAATGCAAAACTGAGCTATTTGAAATGGCTTTTAGAATTAACTTTTAATACATTTGTTTGGGTAAGTGTCGGTATGGATAGAAGCAACATCAGGAAAGTATTCAAATGTCCGAAATATGGAGACCTAACGCATCAAAATATCCAATCCCTTTTGGGGTATGTTAATGAAATTAATAAGACACCAAATGAGATTGCCATACCTCTAGATTTCTGTTCTTTCTCATCTATCTGCGATGTGCTTAAGATATCTTACTCCGAAAGTGATCAAGTTCTTCATACTGATTTCATCGAGGCAAAGTCAGGCAAGGTAAATGACGCAATATTTGAAACTATCCAATCAAAAACGAAAGATGCATACTTTCGGTTCTTTGATAGCTATGGCAAAAATGGAATAAATCAGATGGGACGTGTCTTTCGGCAACGCATGATGCTTGAAAAAAACCTTGAGCTTATTAATGCAGTACCTGGAGTTTATGAAAATCCAGCAAATCCAGAAGAAAAAATACACATCATGGCTAATGAAGTACCCAGCCATTATTTTGCCGATAAAATAACACAGCTTCTTGAAAAAGCAGATCGAAATGAATTTGCGGTTGACGAAGTAGACCATTGTTTGATTTTCGGCATTATTAATGCCAAGGATGAGAAGATGGCTATGGTCGGTGAGTTTGATTTGCGGCTATATGTTTACCATTCCTTCATTAATCCGGCAACGATCAATGGTGCACCATACCCCCCGGATTTACATGTGATTCTTGATACTATAAAGCTAACGGATTGGCGAGAAGGATTTATTTCAGTAATCCTTGATCCTATCATATTACGAAATATTCCTGATCAATATTTAATGGATTTGTTATTCGGTCGAAAAATACTCAAACTCTGCTTCAACCCTCAGAGATTTGTCTCTCTTTGTAATCATAACGGGATAAAAACCGATTTGGCTAACAGAAGAGAAACGAGCCGTCTCAAATCAACAGGTTTAAATAAACGAGCCGTTGATTTTGGTGGACGGTTTATCCGTCTTTATCAACATGATCATAATTGGATATTTGGAGAAGGATTGTATCATGACATGTTATTTAACTGGATTTATCCCACATCTATTATCGAAAGAGAGAAGCAATGCACGATCCAAGATAAATATTGAGGTATATTGTTTTTAGAGCGACGGATAACTATTCGTATCTTAGTAATCCGAAAGATAGAATATGTTAATGTAAATTTCTACATCAAAAAGTTAACAAAAAGATCAATTAGTGCAATATGAAAAGAATAGTTATTACAAATTCCTTCTTTAAAATTTATGCATCTTAATATTACTGCGATATCAAGAGAGGAAATGCCCGCTTTATTTTTAATGGTTATCGATGGCAGCCCTCACTTCTCGAATAAAGCGCCCAACCCCATTCAGCGAACTATCCTCCTCCATGAGGCGGATGATCCGGCTGCCGATGATGACGCCATCGGCGATTTGTGCCACCTCCGCTGCCTGCTCCGGTATAGATATGCCGAAGCCGACACAGAGAGGTTTATCAGTTGCTTTTCTCACTCTGGTCACGAAGTCTTTCAAATCCGGGGGCAGCGCTGTTCTTGTTCCGGTTACTCCGGTAACGGAGACGAGGTAGATGAAACCGCCAGCCCGGCCGGCAACCGTGTTAATACGTTGTTCCGTGCTCGTCGGCGCCAGTAAATAGATGACATTGATATTATGTTTATGCGCTGCCGCTTCCAGTTCTTCGCCTTCCTCCGGCGGTAGATCGGGGATGATAAGTCCGCTGACGCCGCTTACCTCGCAGGCTTTGCAGAAGGCATCGAATCCATATTGTAATATGGGGTTGAGATAGGTCATAAATACCAGAGGTATCTTTACCTGTTTGCTCAACTTCTGTGCTGTTTCCAGACAGGTTTTAACAGTTATGCCATTCTGGAGCGCATGGAAGCTGGCGTTTTGTATGGTAGCGCCATCGGCAAGCGGATCGGAAAACGGGATGCCAAGCTCAATGAGATCGCAGCCCGCCTCTGCCAGGATCGGTGCTACTTTCAAAGTCGCCTCAATGCTGGGATAGCCTACAGTCACATAAGAGATAAGCGCTTTATGCTGTTTGTTGGTGAAGATTGCATCAATGGGATTCACAGGTTTCCTCCTAA
>DIKB01000019.1 GCA_002421445.1 Dehalococcoidia bacterium UBA5629
TCATTACCGCACGCTTTAAACGGTCGAATGAGAGTAACTCTGCTTCTTCATATGGTTGCGGGGTCCACTGTTCTTCTGGCATCTCACAACCCTCCGATGTGATTTATTCCTACAGATACTATTTTTCTGTATCGCTATGATATGCCCTCAGACTCACACTGTCAAGCCTGTAAGCAAGTATAAACGTCTATTGATTTACCGTTCCTTTGACCGTATACTGGAGTAGGCATACCACGGACATCGAATGTATCGTCGGATCAATGCAAGTTGATAATGCATCCGTCACCGAGGCTAAACCCGGCGATGCCATCGGCATCAAGGTCACAGATCGAGTTCGCCCCGGTGATAAGGTATTTAAAGTTACTTCGTAGCCTTTCCTTCTACAGACTTAATCACGCTGGCCATTTCTATAGCACTCTGGGCAGCGGCAAAGCCACGGTTGCCCTCTTTTGCTCCGGCGCGCTCAATGGCCTGTTCCAGCGTATCAGCAGTAATAATGCCCTGAATAACCGGAATACCTTCATCGAGACTGACACGGGCAATGCCCTTATTCACCTCTGCCGATACATATTCGAAATGTGGTGTTCCGCCGCGAATGACAGCGCCGAGACAGATAACCGCATTATATTTACCCTTCTGAGCCAGTTTTTTAGCAAGGAGCGGAATCTCAAGACACCCCGGCACCCAGGCAATATCAACGTCCTGCTCGCTGACCCCATGACGAAACAGGCAATCTTTAGCACCGTTTAACAAGCGTGCCGTAATCACCTCATTGAAACGTGAGATAACAATACCGAACTTGAACCCTTTGCCCTGCAGCATTCCTTCATACACTTCAGCCATTAGATATTCCTCCTGTACCTGTTATTTCTTTTTCTTGTCCACCTGCAGCATGTGTCCCATCTTTTTCTGCTTCACTTCCAGATAACGCCGATTATGCTCGGAAGGCTCGATAATGATGGGCACAGTCTCAACAATATGAAGCCCGTAGCTCTCCAAACCGATAACTTTTTTGGGATTATTGGTCAATAGCCGAATTTTATGCAGCCCCAGATCCGCAAGTATCTGCGCACCGAGGCCGTAATCGCGGAGATCGGGCGCAAAGCCGAGAGCGATATTCGCCTCTACCGTATCCATGCCCTGATCCTGCAATGCGTAAGCACGCACCTTGTTATGAATGCCGATACCACGGCCCTCCTGCCTCATATACAGCAGGACTCCTCGCCCCTCTTCGGCTATTTTTTGCAAAGCCAGTTCTACCTGGCTTCCACAGTCGCAGCGTAAGCTGCCGAAGACATCGCCTGTAAGACATTCGCTGTGCACTCTGACCAGCACGGGATCACCGTTGTTGCAGATATCACCCAGGATCAATGCCACATGCACGTCAGGATCAACCTTGCTCTTATATGCCATGACAATAAAATCGCCGTATTTGGTCGGCAACTGGGCTTCGGCGACACGTTCAACAAGCCGTTCATGGCGGCGGCGATAGGTGATCAGATCGGCGATACTGACAATCTTAAACCCGTACTTTTCCGACATCGTTTCAAGCTGAGGCAGCCGTGCCATGGATCCGTCATCATTCAAAATCTCGCAGATAACACCGGCAGGATAAAGCCCGGAAATCCTCGCCAGATCAACGATAGCCTCGGTATGTCCGGCCCTCACCATAACGCCACCTTTCTTCGCCCGCAACGGAAACATATGGCCAGGCCTGGCAATATCCACGGGTTTGGTTGAAGGATCGATGACAGCTTTCACGGTAGCAGCACGGTCATGCGCGGAGATGCCGGTCGTCACTTTATGTTTTGCCTCGATCGAGACGGTGAACGCGGTAGAAAAGCCGGAGGTATTCTCATTGACCATGATCGGGATACCCAACTCATCAAGGCGTTCGCCTATGATCGGCAGACAGATAAGGCCGCGGGCATTTTTCGCCATGAAGTTGATAATTTCCGGGGTTATTTTCTCGGCAGCGACCGCCAGATCGCCCTCGTTTTCTCTATTCTCGTCATCAACGATGATAACAGGCCGGCCGGCCTTCATTTCCTCCATCGCCTCAGGTATGGTTGCAAACGACATAACTAATTCACCTCGTTGCGGAGTGATCGTCTTTCCTGAGAAAATCCAGAATAACACTCCCTGACTTATTCGCATTCATAAAACTCTCAATATATTTAGCAATTATATCAATTTCAAGATTCACTTCATCGCCCGGCTTTCTCTGCCCGAGAATCGTATTCTGTCTCGTGTACCCGACCAGCGAGACGGAGAAAGAGAGAGCATCGCAAGCGATAACCGTCAGGCTCGCACCGTCAACCGCAATAAACCCCTTCTCCACGATATAGTGCATCACTTCTTTCGGCGCTGCTACTCGAAGTATAACGGCATCACGCTCAGGCGCAGCAGAGAGAACGCTGCCTGTATCATCGATATGTCCCTGAACAAAATGACCGCCGAAACGCCCTCCCGCAGCCATCGCCCTCTCCAGGTTCACTTTATCACCGTAACGCAACTTGCCAATGGTTGTTCGGCGTATCGTCTCCGGCATGACATCAACAGTAAAAGAATCTTTAGTAATACTAACCACAGTCAGACAGACACCATTGACAGAGATACTGTCTCCCTGTCCGGTGCTTTCAAGCACAGTACCTGCGATTATTGTTAATTGACGATCTGTGATGCCGCGAACAACGCCTGTTTCTTCAACTATTCCCGTGAACACTTATTATCCCCCGGACGGATATCCTGACACCAGAATATTATCGCCGAACATATCAATTGTAACATCCTTGAGACGCATGGCACTAGCCACGGCTTCGACGCCGGCGCCGCCGACAGCGCTTTTAGCCTCAGCACCACCAATGATAAGCGGAGCGATGAAAACCATGACCTTATCGATAAGCCTCCGGTCAACCAGCGATCCGAGAAGTGCGCTGCCACCTTCAACAAGAACCGTCGTTATCTGCCGTTTTCCTAGCTCGATCAGCAGGTCGGATAAAACAATCAATCCGTTCTGAGTCGACACACGGATAACGTCAACGCCGCTTTTCTGCAACTGCTTCACCCGCGTCCCGTTGAGAGAATCAGCGACAGCAATAATCGTCCTCCCTGGTTGATTAAACACCCGCGCCTCTGACGGCACTCTTCCCTTGCTATCAACAATGATGCGCACCGGTTGTTTCCCCATCGGTTTATCACCATCCCGTGCGGTGAGATGAGGGTCATCGATAATGACGGTATTGATACCAATCATGACCGCATCAACTATCCGTCGCATCTTGTGAACATATTGCCTGCATTCTTCGTTACTGATCCACCTGGAATCGCCGCTACGCGTAGCAATTTTGCCATCCAGACTCATTGCGTATTTGGCAATAACAAACGGCACGCCGGTGGTAATGTATTTAAAAAAGCCTTCATTAAGTTTCCGTGCCTCATTTTCATACTCACCGATGATGACCTTAATACCGGCTTGTTCCAATCTCTTCATTCCGCCGCCGCAGACCAGCGGATTCTGATCGAGCAATGCCATATGAACTTCGATGATGCCCGCTACAATGATCGCTTCCGTACAGGGACCGGTGCGTCCTTGATGACAACACGGTTCCAGCGTTACATAGAGCGTGGCTCCTTTAGCTTGCTCGCCTGCCTGCTTCAAAGCCATGATTTCGGCATGATCCGATCCAGGTGGCTGTGTGTATCCCATGCCCACAATGACGCCATCTTTCACAATGATAGCGCCCACTGCAGGATTCGGGCTTGCTTTTCCCAGCGCCAGATTGGCCTGTTCCAGAGCCAGTGCCATATAATCAATATTGTTCACTAACACAATGCGACCACCATAGCATGTTCAAACGTATATAGTGAATGTTAACGAAAGCATGCTATTTTGTCCACTTCCGTCACCCTGTACAACGATTCATCATAAATACAATCTAAAAAAGAAGCCCCCTCCGCAAGCGGAGGAGGCTTCGGCACCGCCTGAATAAATGTATCGTTATCTCATCTCGTAAACAAGCTGCACCGTAGTCTGAAAATCAAGCTCTCCAGCACTGATCTGCGTTGGCGCAGATGCAGCACCCATAGCAGAATCCGATTTCAAGTAGTTGCGCACCATCGGTGTGCCGTACTGGACATTCTCCGTCATATAGATGAGCCTTCCCAGCCTGATACCGGCCGCATCTGCCATTTGCTTGGCCTTGTTTACAGCATATGCCACAGCTTTAGCCCTGGCTTCTTTATAAAAAGGAGTGGGATCATCAACCGTAAAATCGATATTATTTATCCTCGTCAAATCGCCGGCGGCGGCAGCAACGTCATCGATAATGGACCCGGCCTTATCGATCTGCCTGATCTTGGCCACAATGGTATTGGCGACGCGGTAGGCGATAATCTCGTTCCTCTTCTGGTTCTCCTTCTCCAGCCACTGGTACACGGGAGAGACGTTGAAGTTCTGCGTCTGGATATCTTTATCAGCAATGCCTTTCGCTTTCAGCGCCTTCATCACCTTATCCATGGCCTCGGCGGCCTTTCGCTGAGCCTCAGTTACGGAAACTTCCTGAGCCTCCACACCAAGGCTCAATAGAGCAATGTCCGGAGCGGCCGTCACCTTGCCATCGCCCGAAACCCATAACCCGACGGATTGCTGGCTCCAGATCAATGAGCCGGAACCGATATCCTGTGCTATTGACAGAGGAGAAGGAATGGACATACCATTTTCTCCTGAACTGCATCCGGGCAGAGCACCGAGCACGACCGCCACAATGAGAAGCGGCACCAATAACCAATATTTTTTCATGATAAACCTCCATAGTTTATTTTTCGTTTTTACAGTAACAAGAACAACACATGTGCTTTCTATTATAACGATAACGGGACAGGTTTTGTTTAGTCCATAGAAACGCGGCTAAAAATGCTATAGAATAATATAAGAGCAAGGAAAACCATGAAATATATTCGAGACATCATTGTCACCGCTATCACTGCCATAGTGATCTTCGCCGTCCTCCAGATAAGCATTGGAGGCTTCAAGGTCTATGGTCAATGCATGGTGCCCAATGTTCAACATGGAGACTACCTCATGCTGAACAAAATCGCATATTATTTCGAAGAGCCGATGCGGGGTGACGTCATCGTTTTTCAATCGCCGCGCGATCCGCAAACTAATCTTCTGAAACGCATTGTCGGCATCCCCGGTGAATCAATAGAGATCACTCACGGCACCGTCTACATCAATGGTACCGCGCTGGGAGAACCGTATATTGCAGAACCGCCCCGGTATACATACCCGAAAGAGATAGTGCCCCGTAATAGCTATTTTGTTCTCGGCGATAACCGCAACAACAGCGCCGATTCCCATACAGGTTTTACCGTACCAAAGGAAAATATCATCGGAAAAGCGTGGTTCAACTACTGGCCTCCCCCCGAATGGGGACTGGTCAAGCACATCACATTTGAACAGGCTCTCGGTAAAAATTAACTGGCAAGAACGTTGCAACGGGAGAAGCATGTCAGAACAAATACTGCAATTATTTAAAGACACCGGCGTTATGATGGAGGGACATTTCCTGCTCACATCAGGCTTGCACTCGCCGGTATACTGCGAGAAATTCCGCATGCTGCAGTATCCGAAGCATACAGAGACCCTTTGCCGTCTGATAGCTGACCACTTCAAAGATCAAAATGTACGGTGGGTTGCCGGGCCAACTATGGGAGGCATTATTCTCGCATATGAAGTAGCGAAGATTCTGGACGTCAGAGGCATCTATGCAGAAAAAGAAGGAAACGAAAGAGTCTTCCGCAGAGGACACCCGATTGTACCCGGAGACCGCGTCCTGATCGTCGATGATATCATCACCACCGGAGGCTCAATTCTTGAAGTTATCAAGGCAGTTCAGAAAGTCGGCGGTACTATTGTAGGCGCCGGAGTGCTCGTCGATAGATCACCCGAGGAGATCAATCTCGGAATCCCCTTCTTCAGCTGTCTCAGAACAACAACCAAAACGTACCAGCCGGATTCATGCCCTCTCTGCAAAGCAGGTATTCCGCTCGTCAGACTCGGCGGATAAAATCAGTGAACGTTCTTCTTGTCACCTTGTATCTTCAAGAAGTGGTACTCTGTATAAAGACGAGACAGGCCGTGTCACCTGAGCGAAGTCGAAAGGCCTCAGGTTGCATTACAAACTGGACTCTTATAACAAAACAGTTACAAAGAGTAACAGGAGATTTCTCGATTCCGCTTCGCTACACTCGAAATGACATTACTCAGTGTAGGTTCGCCGAGTAGCTGCGCAGCAGCGTATCGAGGTGAACGAGCGACTGATTATCTTCTCGATACTATTGCTATCGCAATAACTCGAAGAACAGGCACGTTGTCACCCCTCTTTTTCTTGTCACCCCGAGCGAAGCCGAGGGGTCTCCTGTTACTAACACAAAACGTGTCATATCTCGCATCCTGAGATTTCTCGGCAAGCTCGAAATGACCATATAGAATTCTTATTATTTCTAAAAAAATCCCTATTGTGATAAAATTCATCTTCAAATTGACATTAATTTAACCTCTTCAGTTCGTACTAACACATCGGAGGTCCGCATGTATAAAATAGTGGCGAAACAGAAGCTAAGCCCTGTCATCGATTACTTCAGGGTCAATGCGCCGGAGATTGCCCGAAAAGCTCAGCCCGGACAATTCGTCATCATCCGCATCGACGAAACCGGTGAACGCATCCCCCTCACCCTCGCAGACTGGGACAGCAAAGAAGGAACGATCACCCTGGTGGCAATGCAGGTAGGCACTTCCACCAAGAAGCTCGGTTGCCTATCCGAAGGCGATACTATCCTCAATCTCGTTGGCCCTCTCGGCCTGCCTTCCCACATCGAGAAGTACGGCACCGTCATCTGCGTCGGCGGTGGAGTCGGCATTGCGCCGATCTACCCGATCGCCCGCGGCCTGCGGAACGCAGGAAATAAAGTCATTTCTATCATCGGTGCCCGCACCAAAGACCTCCTGTTCTGGGAAGACAAAATGCGCTCCGTAAGCAATGAGCTGATCGTCATTACCGATGACGGCTCCTACGCAAGAAAAGGATTGGTAACGGAACCGCTAAAGGAAATACTGGAAAAGGACAAGACAGTCGGTCACGTCATCGCCATCGGCCCGGCTATCATGATGAAATTTTGCTCCATGACAACGAAACCATTCAATGTACCGACGACCGTGAGTCTCAATTCGATCATGGTCGACGGCACCGGTATGTGCGGCTGCTGCCGTATCTCCATAGGCGACGGGACGAAATTCGTCTGTGTCGATGGACCTGAATTTAACGGACATGAGGTCGATTGGGACATACTGTTCAACCGTCAGCGTATCTATTGCGACGAAGAGAAAAGATCTCTGGATGCGTGGCACGAGTGCCACTGCCAGAAAGCATAACATCGGAGGCTTACATTGGAAGAGAAATCAAAACCAAAACTGAATGTGAATAGAGTCGATATGCCGCGCCAGGATCCGAAGGCGCGAGGCAAAAACTATAAAGAAGTGGCGCTGGGCTATACTGCAGCTATGGCAAAAGAAGAGGCCAGCCGCTGTATACAATGTCCCAAACGCCCCTGCGTTGCCGGCTGTCCGGTGAACGTCGATATACCCGAGTTTATTAAAGCTCTTTCACAGGATAAAATGACCGATGCCGTAAAGATACTGAAGAGCAAAAACAGCCTTCCCGGTGTTTGCGGCCGCGTCTGCCCTCAGGAATCGCAATGCGAAAACGTCTGTACGCTCGGCAGAAAAGGCGCTCCGGTAGCCATCGGCAGACTGGAACGCTATGTCGCCGATTGGGACCTGGGAAATAAAATGAAAGCGGAGAAGGCGAAACTGCCGCCTCCAACCGGTAAAAAAGTAGCGGTCATCGGCACCGGACCAGCCGGACTGACCTGTGCAGCCGATCTCGCTAAATTCGGGCATAAGGTTTCCATGTTTGAAGCGCTTCATGTCGCCGGCGGTGTATTAATGTACGGTATCCCCGAGTTCCGTTTACCGAAGCATATCGTACAGGCTGAAATTGATTATGTAAAATCACTCGGTGTTGAAATTCGTCTGGATTCGGTCACAGGCAAACTGGCAACAATCGATGAACTTTTAAAGGACAGCTACGATGCCGTATTCCTGGGCACAGGCGCCGGACTGCCGATGTTCTTAAACATCCCCGGAGAGAATCTGAACGGCGTTTATTCGGCGAATGAGTTTCTCACACGCATCAATTTAATGAAAGCATATCTGTTCCCCGAATACGATACGCCGATAAAGATCGGCAAAAAAGTCGCCGTTATCGGTGGAGGCAACGTGGCAATGGATTCCGCCCGCTGTGCTCTCCGTCTCGGCGCCGATGAGGTATATATTATTTATCGGCGTTCCCGCGCGGAAATGCCGGCACGGCATGAGGAAGCAGAGAACGCAGAAGAGGAAGGTATCATCTTTAAATTCCTCGCCAACCCGAAGAAATTAATCGGTAATGACCGCGGCTGGGTAACCTCGATGGAATGTGACCAGATGGAACTGGGAGAACCCGATGCCAGCGGCAGACGCCGTCCCATTGTAAAACCCGGCGCCGAATTCACCATCGACGTTGATGTTGTCGTCGTGGCATTGGGTACCACACCGAACCCTCTTATCGCATCAACAACGCCGGGGCTGGAAACGACGAAGCATGGCACCGTCGTAGCCGATGAATCCACCGGTAAAACCGTTAAAGATAAAGTCTGGGCGGGAGGCGATATCGTCACCGGAGCAGCTACCGTCATCAGCGCCATGGGCGCCGGCAAGCGAGCAGCAGCTTCAATCGATGCCTATCTGCATGGCAATAAATAACTATCAGCGATAGAGAAACAAAAAGGGCGGCAGATAATCTGCCGCCCTTTTTAATGAAATGAATTGAGTCTCAGGTTGCTTGCTTTATGAGAATAAAGGTGATAGCACGGCGAAAATAACAATGTGGCACAACAAATAACATCCTGTAATCCATGGAGCAAGACGCTTAACCCTACCATAGCCGGGCTGCCTCATATCCCAAACGTATGAAAGACCCAACCCGATGGCAATGCAAATCGCTCCGATTGTGGGATAAAAGTAATATACATACATCACCCTGTTGCTGACAAGGCCAAGCGGTATCAGGATAAGATACGTGCTTATGAACCACGAAAGTGTAAACACGGAGATAGTTCTCCGCCTGTTTTTCCAGGCCATCCATGCCATACAGGCCATAGAAGGGATTATCAATGCCCATATATCAAAACTAATCGCACCGAGGTAATGCGGTGTATACCAGTACGGCATGATCAACGGAAGCAGCACCCATTCCCATGGATAGCTTTTCGAAGGATGGGTAGAGGTAGCAAAAGTAACACTGCCAAGCTGGCCCACCATGTTCTGTGTGCCATCAACAGGATTAATAAATCTGTGAAAAAGCGGGTAGTTGAACAGCCAAAACAGCAATACAAAAGAGCCGGCACAGAGCCAGAGTGTGCCGACAACGCGGTATGGCCGATCCCGACGTGTCAGCAACCAGTGCAATCCGATAATAGCCAGCGCAAAGACTCCGGTGAGTTTGGCCAGAGCAGCCAGTGCCACAGCGAGGCCGGAAGACAGATAGTTCCCTCTGAGGTAAAGCCAGAAACAGAGCATCATAAATGCCAGACAATAGACATCAAGCATGGCAATGCCCGCCTGAACAAAGCTTAAGTTTTCAAAGGTCAACAGGAAGGTAGCCAGAAAAGACTCCCTCTTTGACATCAGGAGTCGACGGCAGATCAAATAGAATAATACGATAATAAAAGTTCCGAACAGCACAGAAAAGAAACGCCAGCCGAACGGGTTATCACCAAAGAGGAACATACCGGCTATGATCATTAACTTGGCTAGCGGAGGATGTTCAGGTCGTACTGTTTCATTCCCCTGGAGAATAGACCGTGCATCAACAACGTAATGTTGTTCATCGAACATGAGAACATCGGGACGAGCGATGACACTAAAGTGCATACCCAGCGTAACCAGCACCAGTATAAATAGCCCGATATATTCCCACCTACCGGCCTTCCTCAACCATTGTGTTACTACTTCCATGTCCACCACATGTTCATAGTGTAATTCCATGCCGTAGCTACCGCAATACCGCAAAGATTAAACAATAGATCGTACGCTCCAAATATCGTTGTAAGCAGCCAGAATACCGTCAATTTTACCCCTATACCGATCAAACTCACCATATTGAATTTTAGTAGTCTGGCAAGAAAAGGTTTAATTCCCGGCAAACGACGATTACTGAAAGTAAAATAGTTATTAAAGGTAAAGTTGGAGATAATTGCAGCTTCGGCGCTGATAGCCCCGGCTGCTAAAGCAAGAATAGAGGTTAATCCGGTAAGCGCCCAGAAGATGCCTTCATCAACGATAACACCGCTGGCCCCGACAATACAGTACTTGAGGAATCGCATCAATTCACCGGTTCTTCTCATCAACCGATAGAGATGCTTCAGATACTCGATCTGCTGTCGTGAATTAAGTTTGCTTTCTCCTTTGCTGCGGCATCTGAACGTAAAGGGCACTTCGGTTACCGTATCAAAATGACCCACCATCAGTATTTCGAGGAGAATTTTATAACCGATCGGATTCAGGTCCGCATTTGTAACTACGTCGCGCCTGACCATAAAGAATCCTGACATTGGATCCCGTACCCGTCTTGTTTTGGGTAACAGCAGATGCGCCAGAAATATCGCCCCCTTTGAGTTTATGCTTCTAACCATCACCCAATTTTCACAGGAACCTCCCTCCACGTATCTACTGGCGATCGTCAGATCAACACCACGATCTATTTCTCTCAGAAGATCGGGGATTATCTCCGGCGGATGCTGTAAATCGCCATCCATAACGGCGATTACTTTGCCCGATGAGAAAGAGAAACCGTCTACCACGGCAGATGACAGTCCCCTTTTATCTTTGCGTACGAATATTTTTACGGGATAGTTCTGCGATAATGTGTTAACCAGATCAAATGTACCGTCCTGACTGTTATCATCAACGATAACTATCTCATAATTGTACCCATCAAGGACTTTGTGTAAACTCGTGACCAGAGGGACGATATTGTCCCGTTCTTTGTACGTAGGGATTACTATCGATAGCTGCGGATTATCATCTGTATGCTTATCGGCTGCCATAGATCATATGCCTTTAGAAATGCTGCACTTTTTTGTTCCGTATACTATACCAGTTTTTAAAGCATGACGATTTTTTTTCGATCACGTACATAGCACCGCCTCAGACTTTACAAAGATTAATGCCAATGTTAACATAGACATTAAGGAGATTGACATGGGTAATATAAAATCAATCGGGATGGCTGAGGCCAGGCCAAAGCTCACCCATCTCGTTGAAGAAGTCTACACCGGTGGAGATCCGTATTTGATAGTCTCCGGCAGTAAGGTAAAGGCAGTTCTCATCGGAATCGAACGTTATAACGACATGGTAGAACGGCTGGAAGACCTCTCCGATGCCGCCGAGCTTCTTCATGCTGAATTCGGCCGTGAGCCAACAATGTCCTTTGAAGAACATATGGCGAAGTCGAAAGGGATGAAGAGTGGTGTACCGGCTTGAAATCAGCCATATCGCTCATCGGCAGATTAGCAGGCTTCCCGCAGCAACTCAAGAAAGGATCGATAAGGCCATTATCGGTCTTGCGGAGAATCCCCGTCCATTTGGCAGTAAAAAGCTAACCGCAAGAGAAGGCTACAGAGTTCGGATAGGCGACTATCGGATACTCTATCAAGTCGACGATGAAGCTAAGCTGGTCACCATTTACCGGGTGATGTCATCTTCCATAAACTTTTCAGCGCGAAAGTCGTTTTAATCTATAAATGGCAACATAATGCCGGATTAAGTTTTGCACGTCCAAAATCGGACAAGAAAAAGAATTTAGAAGGCAAAGGTGCTCATATGAAGAATATTGTAGATAAACTCGCTTTCATAAAGAACTTAGATTACAGGAAGCTGATGAAAAATAACTGGATCAAATATGGTGCCTGTTCCTTGGCCAGTCTCATAATCATAGCCATTATATTCGCTTTACCCGTTAAGACCGTGATTGTCGAGACGACGAAGCCCTATTTCGTTAACCAGACTAAATACGAACCGTACTCAACAATGGATTACTTTATAACCGAAGAAACCGTTCAGAGGAGCAGGATGGTCGTCGACGGTTATTATCCGGTGCTTCCCTTCGGTGTTATCGTCCCTTTCCAAATTGACAGGACTGACTCCCGACTGGTTGGGAAATTTGAAAACACTATCCCGGGCAGTTTCGTCGTGTACAACTCGGCAAACCGCATCGTTTGGGAAACGCTTAACAGCAGCCGCGGTACTATCGATCTGGCTCTACCGCCGGGAGAATACAGGGCAAAATTTCAGGAAAACGTAATGTGGGGCGAGCAACTGTATCTTAACCTCAACATAAAATGGAAAGAGATAGAAAAGGTAACTCGCAATCAGGAAGTAACCAGATACCGTGAAGTACCGATCATAGTCGCGCAAGAGACGAAAGTAGTAACAGAGAACAAACTATCTATCTGGCAAATATTGTTTGAGTGAAAAAACGGTACAAATGAGGGTCCTTTAGCTTTGACGTTTAGCTATGGTTGGATAGCTATTGCGTCTCTATCTAGACGTCCGCTAAACAGCTACTGTATACTACACATGCAGGAGAATACAGCATGAACCGTGTATTTGAAGCGACTATTGAGAAACGTGATAAATGGTATATCGGATGGGTAGATGCCGTACCCGGAGCTTTCAGCCAGGGTAAAACGATTAAAGAAGTCCAGGATAATTTGCAGGAAGCAATCCAGCTTATTCTGGAAAGTCAGCGTGATCTCAGAACTACAGGTACAACAGGGAAAATCATAAAGAAGCAAATACAAGTTCAGGTTTAAGTAACCAAACAAATCAAGCTTTGCTTTCTATCCGCTTTTTCAAATTATCGAAAACTAATTATGACAGTCAATATGGTCACCCAGAAACCAAAAATTGACAATAGGATGGGCAGAACCACGAGAATCTGACATGTATTGAATTCATAAAAATAAAATGAATTATTATTGACAATGGAAAGACTCATGAGGCCAAGTATAACGGCGATAGCTAATATAGAAAACGCCCAATAGAATCTTGAACTATACGACAACTTTTTTCGCTGTAAGTCTTGCGCTATCAATCGATTCCCATCATTAAACATATCATTTGTGATATCGTTAATGAAACTATATAAAACTTTCCTGCTGTTATCCAAATTATTCTGATTATTAACATTACAGAG
>DIKB01000057.1 GCA_002421445.1 Dehalococcoidia bacterium UBA5629
TAGCCGCTATTATACAGGTATGTGGTATCTTTGAAATGAAAACAGAGCGTTGCGGCAACACTTGTATTTTTGATGCTCATAAAATTCAACTCCAACCATCCCTGTTCGGCGGCTACCCGTATCAACTCCCGGAAATAGTTTTCCATATCAGGTGTCAGGAACGATTGTTTATCATCGCGACTGATGCGGAATAGATTCAAGAATATATCGATATTCTTTTCATCTACGGTGGGCAACGTAGAATACTGGTAGTCTCCAAGCTCGGATACCCGTCTTATTTTTCTGCGCAATTCATGACGTTGCTTTGTCGGAAGCGTTTGGAGATAACTATCCCAATTATCGGGCAGATGTAACTCGAATGTCACATCCTCCTGTACTCTTGTGATGGTAAGATCATTCCGGTAGGCTGCATCGGTTAGATATGTCATAATCGAAGAATCCGGTCTCAATGGAGACAGTTCCAATCGTGTCAGACCATCGTTTTTCAGTTGAGTAAACAGGATATCGAAAAACGTTTTCACCTGATTGGGTTCCACGATGAAATCGAGGTAATCGCATATATTGAAGCTGCCGATAAACTGAACGATACCATCCTGGATCCGTAAGGGTGCAATGCCGATTATTCGATCATTATTCTGAATCGAGCCAAGATACAATGTGCTGCTGCTGCCGAAATGTTGCCACCAGAGCTGCGATAGTTCATATGTTGAAAAGATATGGCTGCTATCGGACAAAGCCTGCAACCTTCTCCAATCCGATGCGATGGAATCAAAACTTTGCGATACGAATCTGTATCCTGTGCTGTCATGTTGAATGGTTTGCATCATACTAGCCTTTATTATATAGGTGGTTTAATGGAAGGTAAAAATAGTATCTGTTTTCGTTCTTGAGACAAACTATGACGGATTGTCAGTGCCCGCTTTTTAAGAGTGCTCTCTGTCTTAACTGACCGCAGGCGGCGGCAATCGATGCGCCACGTTGCTGACGTTGGGTAACAACGATGCCGGCTGATTCCAGTGTTTCCCTGAAGCTCTGTATCGACTCACGGAGCGGAGTACGAAAGGGAATTGTTTCGACTGCATTGTACGGGATTAGATTCACATGGCAGTTCAATCCTTTGAGCAGCAATGCCAGTTCCTGTGCTGTAGCGCTGGTATCATTCATGCCGCGCAGAAGGCAGTATTCAAAACTGATCCTCCGTCCTGTTAGTTTCATATATTCCCAGCACGCGTTGATGATCTCTCTTACCGTCCATTCAGGAAACGAGGGGATAAGCTTTTTGCGTAAGGTATCCGTTGGTGCATGGAGGGAGATAGCCAGCGTGATTTGCAGGTTTTCCTGAGCCAGCCTGCGAATGCCGGGAACAAATCCCACCGTGCTGATTGTCAGGTGTCTCATGGCAATGCCCAATTCTTCGTTTAAGATATGTATTGCTTTTACCGTCGCTTCGTAATTAAGTAATGGCTCACCCATGCCCATGAAAACGACATGGCTGACGCGATAAGGGTTGTTCTTAATTGGGAGATCGAGCTTTTGCGCGGTTTCCTGAATGCTCAGTACCTGGTCAACAATTTCCCCTGCTGTCAGATTTCGTTTGAATCCGCTCCGTCCTGTCGCACAGAAGGCGCAGCCGATGGGACAGCCAACCTGTGTTGAAACACAGCAGGAGAATCGATCGGCATAGGGAATACCGACGGTTTCGATCGTTTCGTTATCCTGCAACTTCAGGAGCAGTTTTACTGTATCGTCCTTACTGCGCTGCAGCGCAGCTATCTGTGATCGTCCGACTTCATATTTCGCTGCAAGCTTGCTGCGTAGCTGTTTGGGTAGGGATGTCATGTCATCGATCGTATGAGCATTCTGCTGATAGAGCCACTGCCCGATTTGTCTGCCACGATACCCGGGTTCGCCAATCGTTTTCGCCAGAATTTCCAGCTCGCTGTTATTCAGTCCAAGGAGCGTCTTGAGCATAGTAGTGAAGCGCTATCTGTGCCGTATTAACAGAATCGGCCGTTTTGCAGCAGCCAGCACTTTTTCGGTGATGCTGCCGAAAGCCCACAGGCCGATGCCCGAACGTCCGTGTGTTGACATGACAATCAAATTAATCGGATTTGTGTTAGCGTAATCCGCAATTTTATCTGCTACGTTTCCTGTGAGCACCTCGGAGCGGACATTAAATCCCTGCTCTTTGAGTTTCTTTTCCACATCCTGAACATATTCCGTGCAAATACCAGTGCAGCGATTGGTTTCGTAGTTGACATACTCTTCCCAGCTCATGCTCATATGAGGCGGGTACTGATGCGGCTGAGAGAAAAGTTCACAGACTCTAATAATGACAATTTCGACATTGTTATTGCCAAGTTGTCGTGCCAGCGTTTCTGCCTGTTCTATGGCCGATGCGGCAATATCCGATCCATCGAGCGGGACCAGCACTGTTATTTTGGGCCATTTATCATACATATCGTTTTCTGCAGCGCAGGCCTGCACCAGCCAGACGGGGATTTGCGATGCCCTGATGACTTTATCGGCAACGCTTCCTCGTATCCATTTATCGACACCGGAGCGCCCATGCGTTGCCATAATGATGAGATCGATATTTTGCTTGTTTGAATAATCGATGATGCTATCTGCGGGCTTGCCGATCACAACCTCACATCGTATCGTGCCGCTATAATTAATTCTGCTGCGCACGCTGTTGAGATACTTCTCCGCAGCGGATCGGGCTTCAGATTCAATTTTTGTTTTGAATGACGGATCGGTAAACGGCGTATCGAGAGCTTCAACAACATATAATAGTGCAATATTTATCTTCTGGTCGGCACGGATGAGCGCCTGAACATGAGGAAGAACGCATTCAGCGACTTCAGAACCATCCAACGGAACCAATATAGTACGATACATATCTTCTCCTCCTTTTTGAAAGCGCCGGTGAATATGACGCTTATACTATCGCTCGTTTGCTAAGGATACCGTATGCTTGCTGTCTGATGATACACCTCTCCACTGTTTGTTATCAACAGGAATAGAAGCACCAGCTATGGCAGCATAAAGCTGGTGCCGGCGTTGTTCAAGAAGAATACATCTTCAAACTCTTGAGCTAATCGAGCCGATGCGCGGAAACCAGTACAGTGAGAGACTCCTAATTTTTGAATGCCTATATCCTTAAGATCAACTATTGTCTGCTCAATCCTCTCGTCTGAGGCGCGGAAAAGATGAGTACCGCCTATGGCAGCATACACCAGTTCCTGCCCGGTTAGTTTCTGAGCGTGTCGTAAGGTATTGACAATTCCACGATGGGCACAGCCAAGAATGACTACCAGACCGAAGTCGGTGTTGATGATTAGAGCGAGATCATCAGCCAAAGGATCTTGCTGGAATACGCTGTCTTTCATAATCAGGAGATTATTTTCAAGCTGTTCATAGACGGTAACCATAGGGATTTCGCCGGAGGTCATTATGTTGTCTGTGATGCGTACCGGCTCTCTCGCCAGATTAAATCGCGCTCCGAGGCTTTCCAGTTCCTCTCGCGGGAAGGGCACACCGATATACTGCGCCGTTTCTTGGTTACGCCGTACATATTTGGCAGTCCATATATCAGGATGAGCGATTACTTCCATCTCACCTGTTATCTTTAATACTTCACGCAGTCCACCGGTGTGATCGGCGTGGCCATGACTGAGCATTATCCGGTCGATCGTAGAGAGATCGATTCCCATTTTCTGAGCGTTGTGAACTGCTGAGAAGCTCAAACCGGTATCTACCAGTATCTTTAGTCCCTCTGCTTCAACCAGAATGCTCAGTCCCCATTCCCCGAGAAAGCCGTAATTAGCGGTATTTTCACTGAGTGTCGTAATGCGTACTTCCATCTTCATCTTCACATTGTTCTATAGTAATCATATCCTCTCTTTATGAGGTCTTCAATGCCTGCAAAATGGATTCTTCCAGTTTGCCCACGACTTCAGTATTATAAAGTTCGATATTGCCTTCATCGCAAAGCTTAGCCAATTCCGGGTCTATCGGCAGTTGTCCTAAAAGCGGTGCGCCAGTGGTACGTGCCATCTCTTCTCCCCGGCTTTTGCCGAAAAGTTCGATTTTTCTTTTTATCTCAGGTACATAGAGATAACTCATGTTCTCTACGATACCTAACACAGGTTTATTCATTTGTCTGGTCATGTTCACTGCTTTTCTGACGATCATGGCCGTTAAATCTTGAGGTGTAAAAACAATAATAACGCCGGAGACGGGCAACGATTGCATAACGGTAAGCGGTGCATCGGCCGTTCCGGGAGGAAGATCTACGATCAGGTAGTCGAGATTGCCCCACAGCACATCACCCCAGAACTGCATGATGGTTTTAGCTATGAGCGGGCCTCGCCAGATAACGGCCTCATCTTCATTCGGCAGCAGCAGGTTAATGGACATTATCTCTATGCCGGACTTTGAGGTCACAGGCAGTATGGCGGTTTCGGAACCGCCCGGATGACCCGTAATGCCGAACATTTTGGGAATACTCGGACCGGTAATATCGGCATCGAGAATGCCGACTTCATAACCTTTCCTCCTGAGCGCGATTGCCGTCAACGCAGTCACCAGAGATTTGCCTACTCCTCCTTTGCCGCTCATAACGGCGATTACATTGCTGATGCGGTTTACTTCAGATGGCTTTGCATCAATATATTCTACGGTTATTTCCTTGATGTCCGGCAGATTGCGCAATTGCTCTTTAATTTTATTGCTGATCCAAAGCTGAACATCCTCATTTAACGCCGCTGAAGCTAATACAACACTTACCTTGTTATCAGCTATATTCACCTCACGAACCAAGTTCATTTTTACCGGACTGCGCATCACACCAGGAACAAATATTACCTCCAAATTCTTAATTATATTTTCTCGTGTTGGCATTGTACCTCCTAATGCATTAAAACTTAATTATTTAGCTGGTTGCCGTTGATTTTGTATTCCTCAAGAGTCTTCCATAGTAGATAGAATTGGAAAGATAGATCGCCGCGAGCGGATTATGCCCGAAGACTCTGTCCTTTACTGCCAGCACCGTTACTGGAATACGGCAATACTTGATAAATAAAGTATCATGACCGACACATAACCCCATCATTATTGCCATATCTACTTTAGATGCATTTAGAATCTCAGCCTGAGTTATAGGGCTGCACATAGACTCAAAACGGTCAGCACCTCGTATCTTTTCCTCTGGCTTTATGCCGATTCTCTCCTTGGGTGTGGCACTCACCTTGCAACGGACCGAGACAACATTGAAACCTTTATTTTCCAGGATATCCGTCAAGATACGAGCCTCATTAGCAAGTCCTCCACAGAAAGCAAGCCCCAGGCTCTTATAACCGCATTTATGAGCAAACTGAATCACCTCCTCAACACGAGGGATTTTTGTCCTAATCTCCCCCTCTGGTAGATGCTCGTAGCATTCGAACTCCTGAACCGAAGCGAGACGGGCAAACTCCTTTACCTCGGGCTTTTCATACTCGGATAGGGATTTTTCAATGACTTCTGGCATGAGTTTCATCGGGCAAAAGGGTGGGGCTTCATCAAAAGATGGCGTCTTGCCTGTTTCTATCTGGGGAGAACAGACCTTACCAGTGCAACGGGAACACGCTGGTTGTATTTTCTTTGTCATGTTGTATTACACCCCTTTATTTCGTTCATTTTAGAACTAAAAAATAAACTGTTATCGTTATCACTAGAACACGACTAAGTGCATAACCAAGTAAAGCACACTGCAAATTCAAGGAGAACGGAAGTTGCCATCTATGAACTACAAAAACTATCCTCCCTGAGATTACTCGGAAGTCTCCTAATGCAGCCTCTCCATGAGATTAGGCAGCTTGCCTTTAAGATAAAGCTCCACCGCTTCATCAATGCCCATAATATCCGTTACAATGGGTTCAATTTTATAGCTTTTCATGCTGTCATAGGCTCCCATTCCCATGCCGCCGGCAATCAACACCTGACAATCAGCAATAGCTTCTGCCATGCTGGCATGCTTATTCTGCGACGCAGCATCATATCCGTGCGGTCCGCTGCTGGCTGCGTGGTTACCTTCCTGACTGGCGAAATGAAAATGTCCCATTTTAGGGCGTTTCTCTTTGCCGACTATTTTCCCGTCCGTGGCCGTGAAAACGACGTACCACGGTGCTCGTCCGAAATGCTGACTGATTGTTTTCTCNNNTTTCAAACTATTTTCCTCCGTTTTTAATTAGTCTACTTTAAGCTCACACTGGAGCTTTCCGTCTGCGAAATTCAAGTGAATTTTCACTTTCTTACCATCAGCGAGGCACCTCTCAGATTCCTCAAGAAGTTCCTG
>DIKB01000133.1:0-1959 GCA_002421445.1 Dehalococcoidia bacterium UBA5629
CCGGAAACAAATGCTCCAGCTCCTTGTACGATCTCAATGTTGAATTCAAAACCAGTATTTATTACATTGTTCCCTACGATGCCGAGCGTTTCTGCCTGTTCCAGGGCTGTCTGTAGACGCTTAACTGCGAGCGGGTATTCTGATCGTACATAAATAAAACCCTTGTGCGCATCGATAGCATGGCCGGCAATGATTAGGCCTTCAATGATCTGGTGAGGATCGCTTTCAAGGAGGATGCGATCCATAAATGCGCCGGGGTCGCCCTCATCGGCATTGCAGATAACGTATTTGGTAGAGCCTGATGCTTTCAGGCACGATTCCAATTTGAGTCCTGTGGGAAACCCGGCTCCGCCGCGGCCCCGGAGTCCCGATGCTGTTACTTCCCTGGCGATGGCTGATGGAGTCAATTTGAGCGTTCGTTCCAGATTGCTGTATGCACCATTCGCAATGGCGTGATTGATATTCCCCGGATCGATATAGCCGCAGTTACATAGGATCACTCGCTGCTCATGCTCGAATCGGGATAATTCAGGAATGCGTACAGGAGTGCTGTCGCCACCCTCGATTGTGCCCAGTGCCAGTTCGAGGCAGGGATCATCGTCGTCAACATAACGGTCAACCAATGTCGGAACCTGCTGTACGGTGACGTTGTTATAACAGATAGAGAAAGAATCCGGCTTGATGATCGAAACGAGCGGCTCAAAAGAGCATAACCCCATGCAGCCGACTTCGATGACATTAGCCGTGATGTGCTTGCGTGCCAATTCCTGCTTGAATGCTGTCAGTACCTGCAATGAGCCCGCAGCGCGGCCACAACTGGCAGTGCCGATAAGGATAGCAGGAACAGTACCATGGTAGTCCTTATTCCACTGGTTCACGGCTTGATTATAGATATCTTCAAATTTCATGGATGTGTTTGATCAGTAGTACTCTGACTTTTCTGATCGAGACCAAGTGAAACGAGCGTTTCTTCTACTTTATGCGGGGTCATTCGTGGATAGGTATCGTTTCCTATCTCAATAACGGGTGCTAGTGAACAACAGCCAACGCAGGCCACACGTTCCAGACTGAATTTCAGATCAGAAGTGACGCCGCCTACTTTGATGTCCAGTTCCCGTTCCATAGCTTCCAGCACGAGATGACCTCCAGCGAGATGGCAGGCGGTTCCCATGCATACTTTCACCGGGTGTTTACCCTGTGGAACAAAGCGGAACTGATTATAGAATGTGGCAATTCCCCAGACCGTGGACGCTGGTATTTCCAGAAAATTGGCGATTGCCATCATAGCTTCTCTGGACAGATAGCCAAATTGCTGTTGGGACTCCTGAAGAAGCGTGATAACATACCGCCTGTTTTTTCTTTCAGGAGTAAGGATATGTGTCAGCGTATGCTCTAGGTCTTCCACTTCCGCACCAGTGCCGGTAGATAAGCAGGTATTTCGCTGGCTTCTTTGGGACCAACGATAATTTCCCATCCGGGCAGAGCATCCTCAAGTTCTCCTTTAATTCGTGCTACGGATCCAGGGATGACCAGCCTTTTGTGTGTGACCTTGTTCTCCATCCCCAGTTTTTTGATGAAGGGGCCGATGGAATCGCTGGAGAATTTGCCTGCGGCCCATCCAGTCAATACGCCCAATCCCTCAGTGTCTTTAACGCAGAGCCATGATGCTACTTTGCTGCTTTCAATTTCAGAAGCAACGATGAAATAGGTCAATGCCCAGTTGCTGGTTATCAGCACCGGCGATTCTGCTGTTGGCTCACCGATCGGATAGAGCTTTTCTTCGACAGCCATCGGAATTCTGGGATCAGTATAGATATTCAATCTCTGGACGAGGAGAGGAAGTAATGTGCTCGGCTGCATATCGGAGAGAACGATAATGCCGGCATACTTAATAACGGATATGGCGGCAAGAAGTATCTCTTTATCAGGATCATTTGTCATAAAGCAGGGTAAACTGAG
>DIKB01000133.1:1990-3473 GCA_002421445.1 Dehalococcoidia bacterium UBA5629
GTCTGGTTCTTGATCATATCCTGCATGGTTCTGGAAACAGGATCGAGTACGATCTCCTCAATGCCCGCATCTTTCAGTTTTGTGGTGAGAGGAATCAAACCTTCTAAATTCTCGGCTTTGACTACGACAGGAACCGGAGCGTCTTTGATACCGGCAATAATGGTATCGATAGTGTCCTTTGTTATAGCGTACAGGAGAGGTTTTTTATCAATACACATCTTGTAGGTTGCTAGCAGCGTGTCCGGATTATCGGACATCAGCATCAACGGACAAGTTGCAGTGGTACTGATTTTTTTGACCAGAGCTTCGAATTTGCCTTTATCTGCTGACTTGTTTTGCAATGCCAGCAGATCTGCTTTCAATGTGCGTCCTACCCAGGGAAACTGCATTTCTGTTATCTTCCTGACTTTGGCATCGATCGCGGCCTCAGTCTCAGTATCAGAGATCAGAAGGGCAATTCCGGGCGCGTGAACGAATGTTTTTTCGTGTCGGTACAGCACCTCTTCATTGCCGATCTTTAGTGTGTCAGTTCCCGAACCGATTGTTACCAGTTTGATCGGAGGAGCCAGCGCGTCTTCCAGTTCAGCTCGTACGTCTGCTGACAGATAGTTGCATTTAGCTATGGCAACACCGCTGGTTGCCAGTTTCATGGCGAAGGCGAAGCATGTTGGGTAACCGCATTCTTTGCAGTTCTTTTTGCCACCTTCGGGCAGCTTTTTAACGATATCGGTTCCTTTGAGAGCCATGATGATCCTCCTGGTGTATATTAGACTGGAAGCTGAACCTCTCCTTTTATCCAGGGGTGTTTCACCCTGTTAAGGAACTCAATAAGCTCGTCTGTATTCTTTACATCGTCTTCCGTTGCGATTTTATCGAATAGATCGGACGGGATGGCGCTTTTGAAGCGTTCTTTGATCTCGCTCGGCATCCAGATCACACGGCTGAGACCACCATCGGCTTGAAGGAATTTTGCTGACCGCAGATATTCCAGTGATATACCGAGGAAGCCTTCGATCTGTCTGCCGCCGCTGGTATCAGCAGCCATTGTGGAGAAAGATGTGCCGGCAACCGTGTCTCCGACGAAATCACGGTGTACGATGCCGAAAGCGTCAACTTCGGGTATATAGAAACAGATTGCCTGGAAGCAGCCACACGATGTATGCGGATATGAAAAGGCGCTGTGAAGGTACACTCTGGTATACGAACCCATTGATTTAACTGCAGCTAACTGGTTGCATCCTGCGTATTCACCTCTGACCGGATCGATGCAATCTCCCTTTTGTATCTCCTGCACAGGTCCCTCAGGATCAAGTTTGTATGCCGCTCTGCCATCGAACCAGCTGATAGCGCCGCAGTTAGCTACACGTTCCGGGGTAGCGATACAGATATGCGTCGGTGCGAAGCTCTGGCATAGAGCGCAGCTATAAAACTCCTGAACATCATCCTCTTTTAGCCCTCTGGCGCGCTCATCCCGTGCTTTGTA
>DIKB01000012.1 GCA_002421445.1 Dehalococcoidia bacterium UBA5629
GAATGATCAGGATAACAGCGCGACGTACATGGCAAATATTCAGTGGCTCGTAGTTCTGATTCAGTACCAGAACCGGAAACTTAACCATTGTTGGTACCTCTACCGGTTTACGCTATTGTATCACGGACTCTATCGCAAAATCATCAAAGGCAATTGTGAAAAACATGACACCATGTCGTTCAGTAAGTATCCCGCCAGTTTCAGCTAATGAGTGCATCGAGATCGTATTGCCAAAACCGGAATCCCCGCTTATCAGGGCGAAAGCGGGCGCTACTTTCTTCTGACTCTGGATTTTGTATCTCCACGATAATCAGGCGCTAAAATATTAAACACCATGCTGATAGTCGGATCCACCATCCGGGAGCTTAACCTGCTCTCGATATCGTCAAGTGAAAAACAGGTAGTGATCACCGTAGCCAGCCTGGCATTGTAGCGATAGTTCATAAGCTGATATAGCTTCGCCTGAGCCCAGGATGTCGCCGATTGTTCTCCGAACTCATCGAGGATCAGCACCTCGCATTTTTTAATTTCCTCAAACAGCTCATCGGAAGAAACGGCGCTTTCAGGACTGAATGCAGCCCGCAGGTGATCCAGCAGATCAGCCACGACTATAAACAGGGGAGACTTACCAGAGCGCTTCAAATAATTAGCGATCGCCGCAGCCAGATGCGTTTTGCCGCAGCCGTTAATGCCCTGAAAAACCAACCACCCCTCCGGCGACTGAGCGAAGTTCATGGCGATTTTCAAGGCCTGCTCCAGATTCTGACGCTCTTCAAGCGGCAAATTCAAACGTTTCGGATTAAAACTCTCAAACGTCATGTCCTTCAGCTCCGGCAAATCCAGAGTTGAAAGCTTCTGTAGAGAATGTAAAACCGCAGCGCCAAGGATGAACAGGCGGCAAAAGTCATCATCAACCATATGTCCGCGGACAGCCTCATCAACGTCTTCAACTGTAGTGGTCGTAATTACCGTGGACAGCTGAGCGTTATAGCGATAGTGCAATAGCTGTTCCAACTTGCCTTTTCCCCAGGGAGTAGCAGCGCCCGTATCCAGATCATCCAGCACCAGCAGGGCTATCGTCTTCACTCTCTCAAAAAGCTCATCGTGCTGCATATCTGCATTCGGATTGAATGCAGTACGCAGATGATCGAGCAAATCAGCCGTGCTGATATAAAAGACAGGACGACCTGTACGCAACTGTTCATTGGCAATAGCACAGGCCAGATGTGTCTTGCCGCTATTTGCCGGACCTGTAAATACAAGCCAGCCCTTCGGCTCCTGAGCAAAAGATTTCGCCGCCTGATACGCCGCCGCAAACTGGCTATCAGCCGTCGGTTGTTTTTTTCCGTCTAGCAGCAGCGTATCGAAACTAAGCCGCGACAGCGCACTCAAATTGCTCAGCTTTTGAATGCGCGCCAGCTTCTCCTGCTGAAAATCAGCATCAGTACATTTGCACGGCACTACTCTGGTAAAGTCAGTTTTACCCGTAGGCAGCACCGGATACACAAACCGTGCACCGCCGCAGAGAGGGCAAACGTCCTCAGACTGATCCCTACCGCTGGACCATGTGCCCGTATTTTCCCTGGATATATTTATCTCGGTCATCGTCTTTTTTATTATGTCGTCGAGCCGTTCCATCGTCTTTACCTTCAGCAGCCCATCGTTGCAAAATTTTCACGATATACTTCCAATTTCGCTTGTTTAATGTTACCGCTTCTTTAAATGCGCTATCAATCCAGTCCTCAGGATATCGCTGCTCGGCATCCTGAAGCTCCTGTGCAATGATCGGTGTCAACATCCCGATATTCTGTTCATAGAGAGCAAAGATATTCGGCCGGGGTGCAGCTTCCTCCGCACGATCGGCAACAGGGATCAAACCGGGCAATTGTATCTCACCGTGTTCAATCTTCTCAATCGCCTTCCTGCCTTCGTCATTATTGATCACGTATACGTTCTCCGTATGCCCTTCTCCTTCACAACGAACATGAAGCAATACACCGTGAGCGACTGCACCGTCCAGAGCCAGCTTCACCGCATCACGATTATCCTGCCATCCCAGCGCTGCATTAAATACCTCATCCGCAAAAAGCTCTTTTGAGGTAACAAAGCGCGGGTAGCCGCGCCGGTATGCCAGCAGCCAGAAGACATACAGCACTGTCTTCAATTCGACGGTATCGCTAATGTCGGACATCGCCTGAGTAAAGAACAGATTCGGCACCGGCGTTACATCGGCTCGTGCAGGAAAGCCCGCAAATGGTTTTTTGCTCATTGAATCGCACTCACTTTAGAGAGAGGGTATCGGCCTGCTCTCATTGAAATCGCGGAATCTGGTGATTCGAGAGTCAAACTGTAACTTCACCTCACCCGTCGGCCCGTTGCGGTGTTTGGCAATATTCACATCAACCACACCTTCGGGATACGGCTCGCCATCAA
Source organism: Dehalococcoidia bacterium UBA5629 (assembly GCA_002421445.1). Taxonomy (GTDB): domain Bacteria; phylum Chloroflexota; class Dehalococcoidia; order GIF9; family UBA5629; genus UBA5629. The sequence goes on from DIKB01000012.1 coordinate 2,434, forward strand.
GGATATGCTCCTTATCCCATTCCTCTTTGCTCATCCCTTTATCAGCTCTGTCCATCAGAATAACCACATCCGCATCCTGTTCGATGCTACCGCTTTCGCGGAGATCTGAAAGCTGCGGCTTATGAGATTCACGCCTATCAGGAGCGCGGCTGAGCTGTGACAATGCCAGCACAGGAACATCCATTTCCCTCGCCAGCGCCTTCAACGACCGGGTTATATCCCCCACCTCCAGAGCACGGGTTTCAGGCCTGCCATCGCTGCTGCGGATGAGCTGCAGATAGTCCACCACCACCAGATTGAGTTCATTGGCAAAATGCAGTTGCCTGGTCTTGCTTCGCATTTCCATCGTCTTAAGCATCGGGGAGTCATCAATAAATATCTCCCCCTTTCCCAACTCGCCGCTGGCATTCATTATCCGTTCCTGTTCTTCCTCGGTGAAATTGCCCAGCCGTACTCGCTGAGAAGGAACACGTGCCTCCGCAGAAAGCAACCGCTGCACCAATTCCTGCTTGGACATCTCAAGACTGAACAGCGCAACGCAAGCTTTATCATTAAGAGCAGCATTCCGCACTATATTCAAAGCCAGACTGGTCTTGCCCATGCTGGTGCGGGCAGCAAGAATAATCAAATTTGAACGCTGCATTCCGATAAGCAGATTATCAATCGCCGCAAACCCCGTCGGCATATACCGGCTTCGTTCGTAATCATCGTCCGGATGTCTTGTCTCGTCAAAATAATCCCGCAGTACGTCCTGAATCGGGACAAAATCACCCCGCTCTCTCCTTTCCTTAACCTTAAACAGGATATCCTCAGCCTCGATGAGCGCGTTATCCACATTTGGGTCAGCGCGATATCCGATCGCTGAGATTTTCGTTGCAGCACTGATCAGCCTGCGCATTGTTGCCAGGCGTGAAACTATCTGGCCATAGTCTTCAATATGAAGCGAGGTCGGGACAATAGACACCAGATGACTGAGATATGAGGCTCCGCCCACAAGCTCCAGCCTGTTATCATGCGCCAGCTCCTGAGCAACGGTTATCTGGTTGATTCCAACGTTACGCTCATAAAGACGGCGGCAGACATCGTAAATCACCTTATTCTGCTCGGAAAAGAAATCATCCGGCTTAAGAAACGCGTCGATATGCGCTATCATCTCCCCGTCAATGAGGAGAGACCCGACTACCGACTCTTCCGCCGGCAGGTCATACGGAGGGAGCTTATCGTCAATCATCCCTGTTCAGTCCCTTACGCTTTCTTCTTCGGTTTTTTAACCTTTTCTTCCTTAACCTTCTCTTCCTTCGCCCCAATGATGACCGTCACTTTCGCTTCGGCATCCTTGCCATAGCGGATAACGACCTCATGAGTTCCCAGAGTATGCAACGGCTCAGTCAACGCCACCATCCGCTTATCAACATCAATGTCGATTTGCTTCGAAAGCTCGGTTGCAATATCGGCCGAGGTAATCGAACCATGCAGTCTTCCCTTGGTTCCGGCCCGGGCAGAAAACCTCAATTCCTTCCCGCTGATCTGTTGCAACAGTGCATTAATTTCAGATTCATGATGAACCTTCCGCCGTTCCTCCACCTTCTCCCAGTTCTCACGTTCTTTCACATTTGTACCGCTGGCAGGCATCGCCAGCCCACGGGGCAACAGGTAATGCATTGCATACCCATCCGCCACATCCTTAATCTCGCCTTTCTTTCCTTTACTCGAAACATCCTTTGTGAAGATAACCTTCATGCCTGATATGCCTCCATACTAAAATAATTTACTGATATAACGCTATTATACGCCTGAAAGCCGGAAAATCGTCAGCCTCTCTATTTGCTCAGCGACTGTTTGAACTCTGCGGTAACACTATTCAGCAGATTTTTATCATATAAAAGTCCGGCTACGGTCATCGCCAGCGCACTGGCGCCATCCAGCAATCCGGTATTGCCTCCATCCGATATTGCAGCTTCAGCAAATTCCTCAGTATGCAATGATATCGCCGGGGGTGCAATAGCAATGGATGGATGTATAGACGGAACAACCTGACTGACGTTCCCCATATCCGTGCTTCCGAGACGCCCCACAGCATCGAATGGTTCAAGCGGTCTGCGTAAAGATTCCAGATTCTCATAAAAAGCCCGTGCCAGACAGAAGTTATTGTTCATCGGAGCGTATACAACATCACCCCACCGGTATTCAAACCGCGCCCCCGTAGCCAGTGCAGCTCCGGTAAAACAATCCAGCACCTTTCGTTTCAACTCTTCCAGATAATCCATATCGGCGCAGCGAACCATAAATTTCGCCGCACTATAGCCGGGAACAACATTAGCCGCCTCGCCGCCGCTGGTTATTATACCATGAATACGGGACTTTTCCCTGAGATGCTGCCGTAAGGAATTCACTCCGTTATAGGCGAGAATCATCGCATCCAGCGCATTAATACCCTGATCGGGATACGCTGCCGCATGAGCCTCCTTACCGAAAAATTCGATATCCAGATTGACACAGACAAGCGCTTCGGTCAGAACACGGTTACGCACCCCGGGATGCACCATCATCGCCACATCGATATCTGCAAAAACGCCGGCTTCGACCATGATCGCCTTCCCTCCATAAACCTCCTCGCCCGGCGTGCCGATAACCAGAATAGTACCGCCACAGACATTGACGGCGCGCCTGGCCGCAACAGCAGCACCGGCGGCAGCAGCAGCGATGATATTATGACCGCAGCCATGACCGATTCCCGGCAGCGCATCATATTCCGCCAGCAGAGCAATCGATGGGCTGCCGCTCCCGTAAGAAGCTGTAAACGCCGTCTTCAGTCCACCACTCCCCGTCTCGATAGTAAACCCGTTCTTCTCCAGATACGCCGTCAGCAAAGCAACCGCATGCTCCTCGTGAAATGCCAGTTCCGGCTCATCATGAATACCGCAACTCAAGGCAATCAAATCGAAGCGCTGGTCATCGACGAGGGATTTAACCTCCTGACGCAGCGTATCCAATGATAGATTCTTCCTCATGATAAAAACACCTGAACCGAATATTCACTATAATATTCTATTGCATGGGGGGCGGCAAGCGCTAGAGTTATATTATGTATTGTTATCGGACTTTTTTAGAGCATCCAGATGTTCACGATAAACAGGAGGAGCCTTGCAAGACTATACGGCTGCAGGTATAATTTCGAATATATTCATCGTTACTTCTTTCTCAGGGAGGTTCAGTATTGAAGAAACTCATTCCGATTTTTCTTCTTATAGCGGTTATGTCCATGCTGCCGGCAACACCTGTTCTGGGAGCGGTTGTAATCGCAACCAGCTCAGCAACCAATGTTACGCAAAATTCGGCAACACTCAATGGGACCATAGGCAATCTGGGAAGCGATCCTTCAGCCTCGGTATACTTCGAATGGGGAACAACGACGGGCTATGGCAAATCGACTGAGCCACGAACATATACTGCACCCGGCCCCGCCAGCGCAACGATTACGGGATTATCTCCAAACACCGTGTATCACTTTCGTATGGTCGCCGTATCCTCAATGATCGGAGGAGCGGTTTCACATGGGGCTAACGTATCGTTCAGAACCAGCGCCGCACCGTCACCGCAGCCCGTTCCCACACCGACACCGACGCCGGTACCCATGCCGGTTGTCTCCGTACGCACCTTCCCGGCAGGGTCAGTTACGCTCGATTCAGCAGCGCTTACCGGACAACTCGAATCCACCGGCATCTATACGGCAATTGAAACCTGGTTTGACTGGGGAGAAACGCCAATGTACGGCAACAGCACCCCCAGAAATACGCTGACATCTCCCAACCTGTTCAGCACCACGCTCGTTGGACTGACGCCGGGTAAAACATACTACTTCCGCAGTGCAGCCAGACCAATGCTTGTCGGAGCGCCGCCGGTTTACGGCTCCGAACGCGTATTTACCACGAAGGCATCGACCGGCGTTCGTGTATTCACTCAGCCGGCAACGGATATTTCCATTAGCGGCGCCACGCTTGCCGGCACAATCAGCTACCAGGGACAAATGAGCGATATTAAAGTGTGGTTCGAATGGGGAACAACCGATATATACGGCAATATGACCGTCCAGCATATCATGGGCAATCCCGGCCCATTCTATATTCACATCACAGGATTGCTGCCCGGAACATCCTATTATTTTCGAGCTGTTGCTTTTCCTCCCGGGATCGGAAGCATACCGGTATATGGTAACGGCATGACGTTTAGTACCCCGGCGACGCCGGGTCTCGTCGTCAATACAGACTCGATCAGCAATGTAACAGCCACGTCAGCCACGCTTAATGGAGACGTCAACTATTACGGAGGACAGCAAACCGTACAGGTCTGGTTTGAATGGGGGCCGACATCCGCATATGGGCGCAGCACCACCCCTCAGACTGTGAAAGCGCCTTTCGGATTCAGCGCGCTTATCTCCGGTCTGAACACGGGCGCTCTGTATCATTACCGTGCAATCGCTCTGCCTCTCATTGCCAACGCAGCGCCGGTATATGGCATCGATAATAACTTCGCCACAGAGGCAG
>DIKB01000144.1 GCA_002421445.1 Dehalococcoidia bacterium UBA5629
CTACAACCTCTGCCGTATCAATATGTTCCTGCACGATATAGACTATGATAAGTTTGACATCGGGCACGGCGATACGCTGACCGACCCGCTCCATTGGGATGATGAGCCGTTTGAAGCAATTGTTTCAAATCCGCCTTACTCCATCCACTGGGAAGGGGACAGTAATCCGCTTCTTATCAACGACCCGCGTTTTTCACCCGCCGGAGTGCTGGCGCCGAAATCGAAAGCCGACCTAGCGTTCATTATGCACAGCCTTTCATGGCTTGCCACCAGCGGCACAGCGGCAATCGTCTGCTTCCCCGGCATACTCTACCGTGGTGGAGCGGAGCAGAAAATAAGAAAGTATTTAATTGACAATAACTATGTGGATTGCGTGATACAATTGCCGGACAACCTTTTCTTCGGAACAAGCATTGCCACCTGCATTATGGTGCTAAAAAAATCGAAGAGTGAGAACAGTACGCTGTTTATAGACGCTTCCCGTGAATGTATCAAGGTAACCAACAGCAACAAGCTGACCGATGAGAACATCTCTAACATCATTGCCTCTTATGTCGCCAGAGACGATGCGGACTACTTTGTCCACCTTGTCACTAACGCCGAAATCGCCACGCAAGATTACAACCTTTCCGTTTCTACCTATGTTGGGAAGGAAGATATGCGTGAGGTTGTGGATATTAAAAAACTTAACGCTGCAATTGAGCAGATCGTAACGCGAGAACAGGTACTGCGGGGTGAGATTACAAAGATAATCGCAGAAATTGAGAGGGATAGCGATGCGGTTGTCTGATGTTTTGTCCAAGCCGTTAACGAGCAGATTTGAACAGGTGGAAGGCTTTTTAATAAGCAAAAAACTCAGTTGCGGGCAACAAAAGAAAATTGATGTAGGAAAAGTTGCACTAACCTACTTTTGTAAAAAATGCGATGCCGATCGGACATTTTGCTCTGGCAATGATCTGTTTTGCATCGGAATCAATGACCGTTTGGTCAGTATTGATTGCGCTCTAAGATGCCCTCGCTGCGGTGAATTGGTACCAATATGGTTCTTGGTAGAAAGCAAGAATGATACCTGTTCTTTAGCTCTTGATGTGCGGATATTAAAGCGTACCGAAAAGTTGACAGAACAGGTGCTATTAAGTCAAGGCCAATATGGTGATTTTTCCGAACTGCTGGAGAAAGCGGAGCGAGCATATCGCGATGAACTAGGAGCCGGGTCTATTGTATATTTGAGAAAAATCCTTGAAAGGATTACAGAACAAACAGCGGACGCTGCTGGTATTGACAGCAAAACAAAACGCAAACCATTTAGAACGTTGCTTAAGGAAGTGGATGAGCAGTGCTCTATTATTCCGAAAGAGTTTTCTGAAAATGGATACAAGCTTTTTAGCGAGTTGAGCGGTGTGGTTCACGGTGATTATGATGAGCAGCTTGGCCTAAAAAAATACGACGCTCTCCACCGGCTTGTCGTTGGTGTGCTTGATAACGTAAAAAACAACAGAGAAATGATGGAGGCAATCGGAACGTTGGGTTGGAATGAGGATAGAGGTGAAACAGAATGAGCAAGCTGGAAGAACTAATACAAAAACTTTGCCCCGATGGTGCGGAGTATATCAGCATAGGTAGTACTGTAAATTATGAACAGCCATCAAAATATATAGTTAATAGCACCGATTATAATGATGACTTTTCAACTCCTGTCCTAACTGCCGGACAATCGTTTATCCTTGGTTATACCGATGAAAAAGATAACTTATACAGTGCTTCAAAAGAAAATCCCGTTATTATCTTTGATGATTTTACAGGAGCGTTCAAGTGGGTTGACTTTCCATTTAAAGTGAAATCATCTGCAATGAAAATGCTGACCGCAAATGCTCATAAAACTACATTGCGTTATATATATCATTCTATGGGGAATATTGGTTATTCGTCAGATGAACACAAAAGGCTTTGGATAAGTATATATTCAGAAATAAAAATCCCCCTCCCCCCACTCCCCGTCCAGCAGGAAATCGTCCGCATTCTCGATAAGTTTACCGAGCTGGAAGCGGAGCTGGAAGCGGAGCTGGTGGCGAGAAATAAGCAGTATGAGTATTACAGGGACGAGTTGTTGACCTTTGGGGATGACATACAGAGCAGAACTGCGGTCAGATGGATGACATTAGGTGAGATAGCTGATATTGGTACCGGAAGCAGCAATACAAACGAAGAGTTGGAAGTCGGCAATTATCCATTTTTTGTCCGCTCCCAAGAAGTTCGACGAAAAAATACTTTTGAATATGATGAAACGGCAATTATCACCTCAGGTGACGGCGTGGGTGTTGGTAAAATCTTTCACTATATTGAAGGGAAATACGCCTTGCACCAGAGGGCATATAGGATTCACATTAATGATGAAAGCGTTCTTCCCAAATATTATTATCACTATATGCGAAGTTCATTTTTACCATATATCCAAAGAAATGCAGTGAATTCATCGGTAACCTCTATTCGTAGGCATATGTTGACCGATTTTCCTGTCCCTATTCCTTCTGTTGAAGAACAAGAGCGCATCGTCGCTATTCTCGACCGCTTCGATACTCTTGTAAACGATATTACTCAAGGTTTGCCCGCCGAAATTGCGGCGCGGCGCAAGCAGTATGAAT
>DIKB01000020.1:0-3984 GCA_002421445.1 Dehalococcoidia bacterium UBA5629
TTGGATCAATGCGTCTCTCATGATGCTCCTGCAAGAACAGTTCGGGATGCGATGAGACGGACTCACGAGTGGGCCGTTCGCTGCCGTACCCATCACAAAGATAACGGTCAGCTGCTGTTTGCCATTGTGCAGGGCGGGCTTGATGTAGAGATGCGGAGGGAATCGGCAGCAGGGCTGGCATCATTGGATCTTCCGGGTTACGCCATCGGTGGATTGAGTCTGGGCGAGCCGAAAGATTTGACCTGGCCGATCGTTGCAGAGACAGTTGCTGCGCTGCCCGTTGCGAAGCCTCGCTATTTGATGGGCGTTGGATCTCCCGAGGACCTGATCGAAGGTGTCAGTCAGGGCATAGATTTATTCGATAGTGTGTTGCCGACACGGGTGGCGCGAAACGGTGCTTTATTCACCAGAGACGGCAGGATCAATATACGCAAGGCCGAGTATGCTCTGAATCTAAACCCGATTGATTCCGATTGTGGCTGCTATACCTGCCGCACCTTTTCAGCGGCGTACCTGCATCATCTGTTCCGGAGTGAAGAGCTGCTGGCATATCGTCTGGCGACGATTCATAATCTCCGGTTTATGGCGCGGCTTATGGAAGATATCAGGGATTCGATTAAGGATGACATGTTTCCGGCTTTTAAAGAACTGTTTCTATCGCGGTACAGGCCTGTCGACGAAGACCTCAGGCTGGAACAGAAAAAGAGATGGCGCAGCTCCTCTCGAACTCGCCCCCGGAGCGCTGATTCCGATTGAACAGAGTGCCTCGACAGTGATACTATTGCTTTCACTGTACAGCATTGAATAGATATGCAGAAACGAGACGATACTAAAAAAACCATACTCAAACTGGAAAATGTTACGCTCTCATTCGGCGGAGTGAAAGCGCTGGATAATGTCAGCATCGATATCAAGACGAATGAAATACTGGCTATTATCGGGCCGAACGGTGCTGGCAAGACTTGTATCCTCAATTGTATCAATGGTTTCTACAAACCCCAGCAGGGCGCTATTACATTCGGGGATAAGAATATCACCCGGCTTCGTCCCGATAAAATTGCCGGTCTCGGCATTGCCCGAAGCTTTCAAAATATCGAGCTGTATTCGGGGCTTAGCACTCTCGATAATCTCATGGCTGCCCGCCATATGCTGATGAAGCAGAACGTGTTTGCCAGCGCTCTGTATCTCGGTTGGGCACGTCGGGAGGAGATAAAACACAGGAAGACGGTAGAGGATATCATCGATTTTCTTGAGATAGAACCGATTAGAAAACAGGTGGTTGGTGCCCTTCCTTACGGTATGAGGAAAAGAGTGGAGCTTGGCAGGGCATTGGCCCTTGCTCCTGAGGTGCTCCTGCTTGATGAACCGATGGCTGGCATGAACCTGGAGGAGAAGGAAGATATCGCACGGTTCATTGTCGATATCTTTGAAGGGCAGGGTGAGACATATCCTGATACGCCGGTGCTTCGCGATGGTGTTAGTTGTATTGTGCTGGTGGAGCATGATATGGGTGTGGTGATGGATCTGGCGGATAGAATCATTGTCCTTGATTTTGGTCGCAAAATTGCCGAGGGTACACCTGAAGAGGTTAAGAACAATCCTGAGGTGATCTCAGCATATCTGGGCACCGAGAAACATAGCCAGTAGTGGACTAGAGCCAGCGTTTTCTTCGCTTATAGTGCTTGATATTGCGATAGTTCTTCTTTGCTCCGACCGCCGATAACCCCATGTAGAATTCCTTGATGTCCTCATTGTTGCGCAGGAAGGTTGCCGAGCCATCGAGGACAATGCGTCCGTTCTCCATAACATAGCCGTAATGGGCGATGTTGAGGGCTACTCGAACGTTCTGTTCGACGAGCAATACAGGGATCTTTTTTTCGGTATTAAACCTCTGTATGATCACGTAAATTTCTTCCACCATCATGGGAGCCAGTCCCAGCGATGGTTCATCCAGCATCATCAGTTTCGGTGCTGCCATCATAGCGCGGCCGATGACGAGCATCTGCTGTTCTCCGCCGGATAGGTATCCGGCGATGTTCTTGCGAAGGTGCTTGAGCCGGGGGAAATAGTTGTAGACCATATCGAGGTCGTCGTGGATGGCCTGTCTATCCGTTCGATTGTAGGCGCCGACGATCAGGTTTTCCTCGGTGGACAGGTGTCCGAACACCCGGCGTCCTTCCAGCGCCTGCACGATGCCGAGTTTGCCGATATCGACGGCGCTCTTTTTATCGATTCTTTCGCCGCGAAATTCTATATGACCGTCGGTGACCTCTCCCTCCTCGACTTTGAGGATTCCAGAGATCGCTTTGAGCGTCGTCGTCTTACCCGCGCCGTTAGCGCCGAGTACAGCGACCACGGTACCGTCCTCTACCTGCATGGAGATGCCGTGTAGCACCTTCACAACGTCCAGATAGGTGACTTCGACATTGTTAAGCTTGAGCATAGTGATTTCTGTGTGAGTGGGCTGTTGTATTAACAGCCCACTCAGCGATCTATTATTATGATTCTATTATTTGCCGAACCAATCGAATTCTTCGTACTTGATGAGCGGGGCTTCCACCCAATCGCTAATAGCGGTAATAGCTCCGTTCTTTATCTGGAATAACCGCAACGATTTCGATAGCCTGTTATCTCCGACGGTATAGCTTACGGGACCATGGAGTCCGGCGACATCGTAGTTTTTCAATTTCTGAATGCCTTGCGTTTCGATAGCCCGCCACGATTCCACATTTCCTTTTGCCAGAACATCATAGCCAGCGTTTGTTACCGCTGTTTTCAGTATCTCTGCTACGATCAGGCTCTGTGCCCATGATCCAATGTAATCCATATTGCCATAATCCTGAGGATGCAGTTTCTTGCAGTACTCGGTCATTTTAGCGATTCCGGGTGCGTTGTCCTGCCAGTTGACCGTTGCCGAGACACCGTAGACACCTTCCACGGTGCTGGCTCCACCAAGATCGATCAACGCTTTGGTGAAGCTGGCGCTGCCGCAGCCAATGGTTATACCGGGATACATTCCAAGCGCTTTGGCATTCTTAATGATGACCGAGGTTGGTGCCGGAGTACTGGAAATAAACAGAACATCGGGATTCTTTGCCTTGAGGCGGGTAAGCGATTCTATCTCGGATGTTGTCGTTGCGCTATGTTCATCGATTGAAATAATCTCAATGCCCAGCTTGTCAGCGGCAGCTTTGGCTGCGTCACGTGCGCCGGCGCCGGTAGGGTTATTGAGCAAATGCAGCGCCATCTTCGGCTTGCCCGTGCCCTTCCAGATGTTCTTCATGTAGTAGTTGGCGAATGCTCCCCAGTTGTCCCCGTAATCGGGCGTTTGTCCGTAAATATGCTTCGGCGGTCGATAAAGTTGCGGGGCTGAGAAACAACAAATACCAGGAAACTCTGCGCGGTTTGCGCTCTCCATGGCGGCTGCCATCTCTTTTGATGCTGCTACCGTGAAGATGAGCGCCCCATCGTCCATCAATCGTTTGACGATGGTTACGACTTTTGCTGCATCATAGGTGCTGTCGAACCAGAGCGGCTCGATTTTGTAGCCCGCCACGCCGCCGAGTTCAGTATTGATGTACTCGATTGCGTCGAGGTTGGCGTGCCCCATAGCTGCGCCTTTTTCGGCTGCTGGCCCCGTTGTCGGTGTGATGATACCTACCTTGAGTGTTTTGACTACGGCAGTGGTTGCAGGAGTGCATGCGCTCATGATCGGTAGTATGACCAGAAGAAGCGCAATCGCTGCAATTATGACTGCCAGAGTACTTCTTGATGTCTTCATTGTATCTCCCTCCGTAAAACATAAAGTTGCTCATTATAACATGCTGTTACGAGTGAACATAGTCAGCATATTACATAATATATAATAAATTAGAAAGAAAAAGGCCACAGCCTGTAAGACGCTTTAAACAGAGTCCAGCGGTGAGCCAGACCTCTCGGTTCGAGAATGAGAAACAGGATGATAACCAATCCGAATACCATCGG